>DAORJS010000359.1:0-3137 GCA_035439185.1 Chitinophagaceae bacterium | reverse complement strand
TCAGGTTACACGGGCGGACAGGTAGAGAACCCTACTTATAAAGCAGTATGTACAGGTGAAACCGGTCATGCAGAATGTCTGCAAATTGTTTACGACCCTTCCAAAATCAGTTTTGATGAATTGCTTGAAGTATTCTGGCAAACCCACGATCCCACCACCCTCAACCGGCAGGGAGCTGATGTGGGTACCCAATACCGCAGCGGCATTTTTTATCATAATGAAGAACAGCGGGCGAAGGCTGAAAAATATAAAGCCGAATTGGATAAAAGCGGTGCATTTGACCGTCCGATTGTAACCGAGATTACCCCCTTTACCAAATTCTATCCGGCCGAGGATTATCACCAGGCTTATTTTGAGAATAACGAAAACTCAAATCCCTATTGTAAAATAGTAATCCGGCCCAAACTGGATAAGTTCCAGAAAGTTTTCAAAAACAAACTGAAGAAGGATCATTAAGGGTTGTCTTATTGCAGTGACACTTTGCGTAGTTCCAGCAGGTTCAGGGCATTCGGGTGAAAGCCTTTTACATTGGGTTGTACCAGGTGTACCACTTCATCATACCAAAGGGGCACAACCGGTGCATCGTTGATCATGAGCTGATCTGCCTGCCGGTAAAGAATATAGCGCAGGCTGTCATTATTTTCCCGGATAGCTTTTTCAAATAATTCATCAAAAGCGGGGTTTTTATACCGGGTATAATTGGGGGGTGCCGGGTTTTTGGAATAGAATACAGAGAGATAATTCTCCGCATCCGGATAATCTGCAATCCAGCTTCCCCTGAAAAATGTTGCTTTGGAAGATGATGTCATGGTGAGCAAGAGCGATTTTTGCACCACTTCCACCTGTACCGGAATACCAGCCTCCTCCAGTTGTTTGGCAATAAAATTGGCCATGTCGGCATAAATGGCCACGGTTAAAAGCCTGATCTCCGGCAACCCTTTTCCATCAGGAAATCCTGCTTCAGCCAGTAATTGTTTCGTTCTGGCAGGATCATAATGATAGCCTTTCACTGTACTGGTATCAAATGATGGTAAACCCATGGGTACGAAACCCGATTCAGCAGGGGTACCCAGTGAATTACGGAGATAGAGGATCATCTTTTGGCGGTCAAATCCATAATTAATGGCCTGCCGGATTTTCCGGATCCTCAGCGGAGACTGGCTCACCAGTTGATTACTGCTATCCACCAGTATTCCCAGGTATTCAATATTCAGGTAAGGACTGGTATTTAAAACGATTTTCCCTTCCCATTCTTTACGCAATCTGCCTCGCTTGGTAAGTACTTCATCTTTAAAAGAAGCTTCAATATCATTGATGAACTCCAGTTGTTTTTGCCTGAAGAGCAGGAATTCGGTGGCTTTGCTGTCGTAAAAAGAAACATGAATTCCTGCCAGGTAGGGCAATGAATGACCGGCTGAATCTCTCTCAAAATAACGGGAATGTTTTTTCAACACCAGGGCCTGGCCTTCTTCCCAGGCTATGAAACGAAAGGGGCCTGTACCTACCGGATGGCGGCGAAAATCAGTGCCATATTTTTCAACCGCCTCTTTTGGAACGATTGAACAATACTGCATGGAAATAATTCCAAGTATGGGGTGATAGGGCCGGATCAGTTTCAACTGAAAGGTAGAATCATTGAGAGCCATGAAGGGTTGCAGGGAATCCACCTTCCCGTTGAAAATCCAGGCACCCGGACTGGCGGTTTTCGGATCAATAAGTCTTGAAAAGCTATAGACCACATCAGCCGCTTTTAAGAGACGGCCTTTAGAACCGGGAAATACAGGATCATCGTGGAAGTAAACATCAGTCCGCAGGTGAAAGGTGAAAAGGGTTCTGTCAGTCGAAATCTCCCAGCTTTTGGCCAATGAGGGAACCAGGTGCAGGCTGTCATCCATTTCCACCAGGGTGTTATATAACTGGTGGACCCCCCACATGACCGACTGGCTTTTGGCGAAAGCCGGATCAAGGGACGCGATTCCATTGAATTCGTTATAATGAAATATACCGGCTTCTTCTTTTTTCTTGCTGTAGCAGCCCGTAATCAGCCAGACGGCTACCAACCATACTATATATCCGGTTTTAACTTTCATCTATTGTTACAGGCCTTAAATTTACATCATCAAACCACATTAACTTGAAATACATTCATCGTTTCATTTTCAGCAGCTATAGCATCCTTATTGCCTCTGTATTATTGTTTCCCAGGAATTCCTGCGGACAGTTATTGCAAGAAAAGCAAAAATTCAGCCGGCAGGACTCCCTCCGTGGCAGCCTGAACAGTAAAAGAGACTGGTGGAATGTGGTGCATTATAATTTGTTTGTCACACCGGATATCAAAGAAAAAACGATCCGTGGCTGGAACCAGATTGGATTTGATGTGATCAGCGGTGGCTCCAAAAAAGTGATGCAAATTGATCTGCAACAGCCCATGATCATTGACAGTATTATTTTTAATAATCAGAAAATAAAAAAAATTAAGCGGGATGGCAATGCCTGGTTTATTGATTTCGGGACTTATGATTTTATCGCTGCCCGCAAGGCTCTTGGCAAAGGACATCCGGTAAAAACATACGACATGAAGGTTTACTTTCATGGTAAACCACGGGAAGCCATCAATCCCCCCTGGGATGGCGGATGGATCTGGAAGCAGGATGAAAAGGGCCGACCCTGGATCACGGTAGCCTGTCAGGGTTTGGGTGCCAGTGTATGGTATCCCTGTAAAGACCATCAGAGTGATGAACCGGATCAGGGTGCCCTGATACAGGTAAAAGTGCCTAAAAGTCTGGTGGCAGTTTCCAATGGCCGGCTCTATGCCAAAGATGATCAGTTAGATGGAACTATGCTATATACCTGGCAGGTTAAAAACCCCATCAACAATTACAATATTGTGCCTTATATCGGCAACTATGTTCATTTTGCGGATAGCCTGACCGGTGAAAATGATCTTCAGCTTACAATGGATTACTGGGTACTGGATTATAATCTGGATAAAGCCAAAAAACAATTTGGCCGCGATGTAAAACCCATGCTCAAAGCATTTGAATACTGGTTTGGCCCCTACCCATTTTATGAAGATGGATATAAGCTGGTGGAATCCTCCCATCTGGGAATGGAACACCAGAGTGCGACTGCTTACG
>DAORJS010000358.1:0-3141 GCA_035439185.1 Chitinophagaceae bacterium | reverse complement strand
ACTGCCAGAGATCCGTTTAAAAGAGAACTGTTTACCTGGAGCTTCACCCTCAGCATCCCGGAGTGGATAAAGATAAGAATGGTTGATACAACCAGTACAGGCGAAGTCAGGAATCCCATAGGAGATACCACTTCGATTCTTGTACATGTAAAAGATGTACAGTTAATGTTTAATGGCTTCAACGGAATGCTGGAGCAGGTACAGAATAAAAAAGGGAAACTTCCATTTAATAACGGACCAGTATTGCAGGAAGGAGCAAATAATTTCGCCCGCCTGAAAAAATATTGGGACGGAAACAAACTGATTATCGCCAGCAGCCTTGATCGGAAAGAAAGTTACAATACCCTTCAATGGACCATTTACCCCAGTGGCTGGGTTAAACTGGAAGTGCAATATTTCCCCGGGGCCTATTTTACCAATTTTGCCGGCATCAATTTTTCATTTCCTGAGAAAGAAATCAAATCAGTTACCTACATGGGCAATGGTCCTTACCGTGTCTGGAAGAACCGGATGAAAGGAAACCAGTTCGGGGTTTGGAATAAAAACTATAATACTACTGAAACCGGAGAATCACCCTGGATTTATCCTGAATTCAAAGGCTATCATTCCAATTTCTACGGTGGAATTTTCAGAACCAGGGAGAATCAGTTCACCGTAGTGACAGAAACTGAGGATTTATTCCTGCGTTTATTCACCCCCGCCTGGAAAACCGACCAATGGCATAATTATGAACCTTATTTTCCCTCAGGAGATATATCATTCATGCAGGGAATTCCATCTATTGGTACCAAGAGTCAACGAAATGAAACAACCGGCCCTATGGGCGTAAAAAATATGTACTACGATTATGAGAAGGATCCCGCAAGGGCACTCCGGATCTGTTTGTGGTTTAATTTTTCATCTCAGTAACATGAAACGAATCATACTTGCCTTATTCCTGTTTTCTTTTCTGCAGGCTGACAGCCAGATCAGGGTAACCAATCTCCGTTGCGAGATGCTGGTCAATCCCCTGGGTATTGATATAAAAGAACCGCGCTTCAGCTGGCAGATCGAATCAAATATCCGGGGGGTGAAGCAAACCAGTTATCAACTACTCGTGTCTTCCTCAAAAGAAAAACTGGCCAGGAATGAGGGAGATGTTTGGAATTCCGGAAATCGAATCAGTGATCAGTCAATCCATATCCGTTATGCAGGTCAGCCATTACAATCCGGAAAAAAATATTTCTGGAAGGTGATGGTATTTACAAATAAAACGGCGACATCGGGTGGGGACTATGCATTTTTTTCCACCGGATTACTGAACAAGCAAGACTGGGCCGCTAAATGGATCGGGTATGACAAGCCTTCTCCATGGGACAGTATCACTCAATGGTCGAGATTATCGGCCCGTTACCTGAGAAAAGAATTCAATGGTGCCAATACTGTGAAAAGAGCAACAGTATATATCGCCGGTCTTGGTTTATATGAACTCTATCTCAATGGCCGCAAAGCAGGGGAGCAGGTACTGGCCCCCAATCCAACTGATTACCGGAAATCTTTTTTCTACCATACACATGATGTAACTGCATTGGTGAAAACCGGTAAAAATGCAGTAGCAGTGTCATTGGGTAATGGCCGTTTTTTTACCATGCGGCAGAATTACAAAACGCATAAGCATAATAATTTCGGTTTCCCCAAACTATTGTTCCAGCTGGAAATTGAATATGCGGATGGCTCAATTAAAAAAATTGTAAGTGACGAAAGCTGGAAACTGAATCTGGATGGGCCGGTCCGAACCAATAACGAATACGACGGAGAAGAATATGATGCCAATAAAGAAATGACTGGTTGGAATCTACCGGGTTATAATGATCGTTCCTGGATAAATGCGGAGCCAGTAGCGGCGCCACCTGGGCAGATCTGGGCACAAATGAGTGAGTCCATGAAAGTGATGCGGACCATTCAGCCTGTTTCAATGAAAAAAACCACGAGCGGTAATTATATATTGGACATGGGACAAAATTTTTCAGGATGGATCAAACTGAAAAATATCAACGGGAAAAAAGGACAAAAAATTACCCTTCGTTTTGCAGAAAGCCTGCAGTCGAACGGGGAATTATTTGTCGCCAATCTGCGGGATGCAAAAGTGACGGATGTTTATACATTTGGCAACAAGCCACTTGCTGCTGAAGGCTGGGAGCCCAGTTTTGTATATCATGGCTTTCGCTATGTAGAAATTTCATCTTTTCCGGGAACGCCGACGCTGAAACAGTTTGAAGGCAAACTGGTATTTGATGCACTTTCTACGACTGGTAGTTTTCAAACCAGCAATGAAATCATAAATCGGGTCTATCAGAATGCCTGGTGGGGAATTGCTTCCAATTATAAAGGAATGCCGGTGGATTGTCCGCAAAGAAATGAACGCCAGCCATGGCTCGGTGACCGTACCATTGGTGCACAGGGTGAAAGCTTTGTTTTCGATAATGCAAAGCTTTATGCCAAGTGGATGCAGGATATTGAAGAGTCGCAAACTGCAGAGGGTGCTTTACCGGATGTAGCCCCGGCCTTCTGGAATTATTATTCAGATGACCTGACCTGGCCGGCAGCCTATCTCACAATTTCCAACCATCTCTATAATCAGTTCGGGGATATCAGTCCTATCCGTAAACATTATCCCTCCATGAAAAAATGGATGGAATATATGAAAGATAAATACCTGAAGGATTACATCTTCACCAAAGACAAATATGGCGACTGGTGTGTGCCTCCAGAAAGTCCGGAACTGATTCATGCCAAGGATAGCACTCGGATCACCGATGGTAAATTAATTGCGACCGCCTATTATTATAAGTTGTTATCATTGATGCAGCGTTTTGCCACCTTGCTGGAAAAGAAAGAAGATATTGCTGAATTTACAGCGCTTGCATCCAAAATCAGCAGTGCTTTTCAGTCCCGGTTTTATAACCCTAAGCTGAACCAGTATGGCAATAATACAGTGACGGCCAACCTGCTTCCCCTGTATTTTGGCATTACACCCGATTCACTGCGTTCAATCGTATTTGAAAAGATCCGCCAGAAGATCCATGTGGAGAATCACGGACATATCAGCACCGGGGTGATCGGTTCTCAATGGCTGATGCGCGGACTCACTGAATTCGGTTA
>DAORJS010000357.1:0-3142 GCA_035439185.1 Chitinophagaceae bacterium | reverse complement strand
CTATCGATTCAAATAAGCTGCATGAAAGATGAATTAAAATTCTTATCTCACATTCATAAACTTATTCCTTCAATAAGTCTTTTGTTTTTTCTTGGATCGCTATGGTATGAAGGCCTGTACTACAAAGCATTTTCAATTAATATTTTTTCTTATGTTTCAATTTATGACACTCTAATTTTATTTATAGAAAAGATACCTTTACTAACTCTTCTTTCAGGTTTTGCCTTAGCATTTTTCTATATTCTTCAATTCATTTTCCATAGGCCTCTTTCAAATTTAATGAATCTAAAAAGATTCAATTTAAAAGAAAGAAGGAAAAAATTTCTGCCTAATATGTATTTGACTTTCATAATAGGCATATTTCCAATGCTATATTTTATGGGAGCTTTTCCTGGAGCTACTTTGAAAATTATTACATCTGAGGGTTCATTAATTTTCAGAGCTCTTTGGGCCTTGATTCTAATTTTTTTATTTATCCATGTACCTATGGCCTATTCAGGTGGAAAATATGACGATAATATTTTTAAATTGAAACAAGTAGTTATTTCATTTATACTTACATTTTTCTGTGTTATATACTATTATAAGAATTGGCAAGTACTTAAGTTGAAAGAAAAATATGATTTATTGCCAAATGCACCGCCCTTAACTAAACTGTACACTATAAAAATGAATGATGGGGAAGAAATTTCAGACTCCAAATGCGCTATTTTTATTGGCCAAACCAATAGTTATGTTTTTATCATTCATCCAAATTTTGGAATCGACAAGGCCGAAACTCGAGCAATTAAAATGAGTGATATTAAAGAAATAAAAGTCAACACATATATGAGATGGTTCCAAATTATACCTTGAGTTATTATTTTATACTGAATATGATCAAATCCTCATTCTAAATTGTTTACTGGTAGAAAAATTGTATTTATATCCTTTATTAGAAATTGACACTATAATATCGTCAAAAAAAAATATCCATCAATTATATCACCTCCTGCCTAACAAAAACTTCTGCCTGATCACATCCTGCACATTCACCCCGCTGATCTTGCTTTCCAGCCAGGAGATCACATCGAGATAAACAAAGGCGCGGGTTTCAAGGGGATTGCCTTCGTATTGCCGGAGTTCGGCCAATAGTTTTTCAAATTCAGGTTTGAGGGCAGCCGCACCCACTTTAAAAGAACGGCGCAGGAATCCGAACATGGCTTCTTCAACCCTGCTCAGGTTTTCCATCTTGGCCATATAGCGGTAAACTGATTTTATCAGGTATTCCAGCAAATCAAAATTGCCGAGTTCATAATGGGCGATCAGGTGCAATAAGCGGGCATAGCATTGCAGGTCGGTCCGCAGATCCCCTTTCTGGTTAATGATACGGTTGAGGTAATCAATGGCTTTTTCATTATTGCCACTGCCGAAATACAGACAGGCTATCTTGTAATAAAAGACCAGCACCCGATGGGTATCCAGGTATAAACCATATTCCTGCAGCATTTCTTCCAGAAAGGGAACCAGTCTTAGTCCTTTGGTAAATGTGCCCTGCAGAAAATACAAATTGATCCTGGCTGTGTATAAATACTGATAAGCCAGAATCCGGTTGTTCTCGTTTTCCTCCAGGTGCTTTTGCCTGGTGAATAATTCAAACTGACGGATGGATTTGGACAATCGCTCATGATCCAACAGGTTGAACTGGGCCCCCATCAGGTTATGCATGCCCTTGATATAATTGGCGGTCTCTACTTTCAGCAGTCCGGGAAACTCAGTAAAAAGATCCGCCCATTTTTTGGAGTAGCGGTAATACTGTAAAAAATCCTGCCGGATAAAGGCATACCAGACATAACTCTGGTAGAGATATAATCTTTCATAAAACCCCCGGCTGCTGTTTGCGTTGGCAGGTAAATGACTATTGAAAAAGGAATGGGCATTTTCAATATCCTTTTCATTCCGGGCATGGCCATGTTTGATATACCAACTGTATAATTCCAGAGCCAGATTCGATAATTGATTCACCAGCGAAAGCTGTGCACTTACCTCATCAGACTCCAGCCGGAGCTGCTCCGCCCGGTCCTGCATACTGCGGGTAATATATAAAGACTCAATTTTTTTCTCGAAGAATAATGCCTGTTGCAGGTAGGTCAGTTGCTGATAAGCCCGGGCCGTTTCCTTCAAGCGCTCCAGGACTTTCAGACTTTGCAGGTACAACCCTTTATTGAATAAGATCCGCGCATGGTCCATTTGTTCATGCAGGCGGATATCAATATTGTCTTCTTCCTTGATCAGGCGCAGACTGGACAGGATCTGCCGGTATAAATGGGCCTTTAAATTGGAGAGCTGTTGCTTCCTTACCCCCTTGGCTTTTTTGAGCAGCTGGGCCTCATCATATTCGGTCATTTTATCCAGCGCATCAAAGAGTTGGGTGATCTTGAGGTCCTCCGTGGCCGAGTTCCGCTTGACATAGAGCTTGAAATTCCGCTTTTCGCTCTTTTCGAGCGACTTAATCAGCTGGAATAAACTATCAGTAGAGCGGTTGGGCATCGTAATTCAAAATTTTTAAAATGCAGTCCTGGTAAGGGTTTCAGCCGTTTTTAGACCGTTTATGCGGTGTAAAAACGGCCCCATTTTGATTTCCCCTGCCCTTTACCTAAAGTTAACTTAGCAAGGCAGGTTGTTTATTTAAATGATTTAATAGCAAGCAATTCCGTCTCCAAACACTGTTTTTTCAGATGGCGTGCCGGGAAGGATACAAAAATAAGCAGCCTGCTTTTTTATCTCACCTATTTATCAATCTATTATGGCAGAAGGAAAGGTAAGGATCTTTGATACCACTCTCCGTGACGGAGAACAGGTTCCGGGTTGCAAACTGAATACCGGGGAAAAGCTGATGCTGGCCCTGCAACTCGAGGAACTAGGCGTTGATATTATCGAAGCGGGATTCCCGATCTCCTCCCCCGGTGATTTTGAATCCGTGAGCCAGATTGCTAAAGCCATAAAACATACAACTGTTTGTGGTTTAAGCCGGGCTGTTCAAAAAGATATTGAAGTGGCCGCTGCCGCATTAAAAGGCGCGGTTCGCCCCCGGATCCATACCGGAATAGGCACTTCCGATTATCATATCAAATCCAAATTCAATTCCACCCGGGAAGATATC
>DAORJS010000356.1:0-3142 GCA_035439185.1 Chitinophagaceae bacterium | reverse complement strand
ATAAGAGCAGTGGGTTTTTCGGGTCACCGAATTTTTTTCCGGTGAGTTTTTCCATCACCATCAACGCTTCCTTTACCTGTGCATGGAGAATTTTCGGGTAATTCCTTTTATTCTTATAATAATAGGTACAAACTTCTGTAGTTACGGTAAATCCCGGTGGTACCGGAAGGCGCAGTTTGGGATGCCCGGCCATTTCAGCCAGATTTGCCCCTTTGCCACCCAATAGATTTTTCATGGATTCGTTTCCGTCTGCTTTGCCTCCGCCGAAAAAGTATACATACTTTCCGGCCTTTAGTTGTGTTGCCATAATGGTTAAACTTTGTTCAATGCATAGGTAGTACAGCTAAGGCTGAATAGCAGGAACGGGGGTCAAGGAGGGGGGTGATTTAGGTCAGTTCGGCAGTAGGCAGTCGGCAGTTGGCAGTCGGCAGTCGGCAGTCAGCAGTCGATAGTCTTCAGTCTACAGTCAAGAGTCGAGAGTCAGGAGTCGGGAGTTGAAAAGTCTGAAAGTCCGGAAGTCCGGAAGACCGAAAGAAACTCATGCAGATTAGGTAAGTCCCATAGAAGACATGGTTTTCCTTTATACCTGAACGATCACGGAAATAGAAATCGGCTTCTTATTTAGACTGTATTGACTCTAGACTCTCGACTCCAGACTCAAGACTCATAATAAGGGACCTCATCGTTACTCACTTTATCCTGCTGTTGCCAGTAGGCCAGGGTTACAAAATGACCGTCTTTTGTCTTGAGCAGGCGGCCGAAAATGGCATTGACCCAGTTAAAGGTATAATCAGTAACTCCAACTGTAAAAGTAGCTGGAGGGGGAGGCGGGGTTGCTGCTGCTACGGCTTCGGTTTCTCCTTCAGCGGGTTTGGGAGCAGGTGCTGCCTTAGGGGCGGGAGAGGGAACCGCAATAACAGTATAGCCGTTGGATTCAAGGATTTCTTTCAGGAAGGATAATCTTTCCGGACTGACATTCTTCTCCACGATGCCGCATTTCACGCCATCCAGTTCTTCGAATTCGTGGTTTTTATTGAGTGCCATGGTTATGCAATTAAAGACTGAATATAATCAAAGAGTCTGCCAGCCAATCCGGTAAACACAATGCCTATTGCACAGATGATCATTCCGAGTTTAACAGATGCACCTGTTGATATGGGTTCAATCGGGGTTTCATTTTTATCCATGAAGATGGCCCGGACTACTTTCAGATAATAATACAGCGAGATCACCATATTCAAACCAGCGATGATGATCAGCCAGAAATTTCCTTTTTCCGCACCGGCAGTCAGCAAGAATAATTTTCCAAAGAAACCGGCAGTGGGGGGAATGCCAGCCAGTGAAAACAATCCCAATGCCAGTACCCAGCTGAGGAATGGATTGGTTTTGTACAATCCTTTATAGTCGTCAATATTTTCCTTACCTGTTTTTTCAGCAATCACTGCTGCAACACCAAAGGCGGCTAAATTGGAGAAGATATAGATCAGTACAAAATAAACAACGGAAGAAGTTCCTGCGGTATAGTTACCACTGATAGCCACGAGGATAAAGCCGACCTGCGCAATGGATGAAAAAGCAAGGAACCTTTTGATATTCTGCTGGCGCAATGCAAAGAGATTACCCGTAAGCATGGTAAGTACTGCCAGCACGGCCAGCATCCAGTACCATATTTCATACAGACCGCCGAATACCCGGTAAAGTGCCGTAATGAATAAAAAGGCCACCGCTCCTTTTGAAATAACGGATAAGAAAGAAGTGGTGGCAATGGGTGAACCTTCATATACATCGGCCGTCCAGAAATGGAAGGGGACGATCGATAATTTAAAGGCAAAGGCGGAGAAGAAAAATACAAAGGCCAGTACCTGCAACGGACTACCATTGATCTGATTCACCAGTTCTCCAAAGCTGATGGTACCGGTGGCTCCATAGATCAGGGAAATACCAAAGAGCAAGATGCCGGATGAAAAAGCAGAGGAGAGAATCATCTTCATCGCGCCTTCAGATGAACGTTTTTTGGCGAGATCGAAATTAGCCATCGCAGCAACGGGTATGGTAGCCAGTTCAAGGGCCAGGTAAAAAATCAGCAGGTTGCCGGAAGAAATCAGGAGGAACATGCCCAGTAAGGCTGATAATAACAGGATAAAAAATTCCGGCAGGTGGGCTGTCTTCTTCAACCAGTCGCCAAAGAGCAGGGAAATGAGGTAGACACCTATATTCAGTACGTTTTTCTGAAAGGCGACAAGCGGACTGGTATAAAACATATCAGCAAACAGGCTGCCTGATTCATTAAAAAAGAATCCGGCAATACCATTCAGCAGGAGCAGTACCTGGATCAGGGTCAGCAGACTTTCGTTCTTCATGCCTCTGCCGATTTTTACAAACAGCAGGAGGAAGATGATGACCGTAATCAGCAGCTCATGTTTCATCAATGTGATAAAATCTGTCATACTATCGAATAAAGCCAGGGAAGGAAGGCGTTTGCCGGCCACCTGCCCTGTAGTGATCATTAATTAATGCCCGTTGATCCTGTTCATAATTATTTCAGCCGTAGGACTTAATAATTTATTCAACCATTGTGGAGCTATGCCGATGGCCAGGATGCCCGCCACCAGTATAATCGCTGCCATTTTTTCATTCCATTTTACATCACCTGCCGCAATATGATCTTCGTTTACAACCGGCCCCATTGCCACTTTTCCGATCGCTCTTAATATATAAACAGCTGTTACTACAATCGACATACAGGCGGCAATGGTCGCTACCCGGTGAAAAGTATCCGCATTTTGCCAGGAGCCCATGAAGACGGTCATCTCGGCAACAAAGCCACTGAGACTAGGCAGACCGAGTGAGCAAAGTCCTACGATAAAGAAAACGGTCATTGCAAAAGGCATTCCTTTCATTAATCCTCCCATTTCGTTGACCTGACGGGTATGGGTGCGATCGTATATCATTCCGATTACAGCAAAGAAAAGGGCTGTCATCACGCCATGGCTCACCATCTGCATCATGGCTCCGTTGATAGCGGTTTGCGTAAGCATACCAATACCGAGTAAGCTAAATCCAACATGGCTGACTGAACTATAGGCATTGATATATTTCAGATCCTTCTGCATCATTGTGGCGAAAGCACCATAAAGAATGG
>DAORJS010000355.1:0-3161 GCA_035439185.1 Chitinophagaceae bacterium | reverse complement strand
GGCATGCAGATATCTGGTTTCAGCAAAAAATCGGAAATGTGGAATTGAATGTTCCCGTTATTTATACGCGGAACAGGATCGGGTATGAAGGTAATCTCGGTTTCAAAAACCTGGACATTGCCATTGGTACTGAAATCAAATACAGGGCCGCCTATAAAGCGGATGGATATTCACCGGTTCTGGGACAGTTTTACTATCAGGATCAAACCACCATCCGCAATAGCCTGCCTGATGTATCTGCCTATTTGCATTTTCGTATCCGGCCCTTTAAAGCATTTATCCGTGCCGAAAACCTGAATACAGCACGCAAAATGAGCAACGGAGGATTTGGGTTTACCAATAATAATCTCGTGGCACCGGGTTATGCCCTGCCCGGATTACAGATCCGATTAGGGGTATGGTGGAGCTTTGTTAATTGATTATCAAAGTCTTGATGGATGAGCACCCTCAGGTGTTTCCTGCAGATTTCATAGTATCTTTGTAAGGTTGATGAAAAAAGCGCTTGCCGTCATATTATTTTTCATTTATCTGTCTGCTACCAGTGGCATTATTATCAATGCCCATTACTGTATGAAAAGCCTGGTATCAGTAAAGTTATTTGAGACGGGTGTTGACAAATGCCGGCAGTGCGGGATGGAGATGCATGATAATCCCGGTTGCTGTCATGATGATACCCGCTTCCTCAAACTGGTAAACGATCAGGTAAAGGTTCCCGGAATCAGTTTTGAATTACCGGCTCCTCAAGCCATTACTACAGATGCACATTCTTTACTGGAAGCCTCCCTTTTCAATAGAAAAGCAGTTCCTCATTTTCTCAATCATTCCCCCCCTTTATTATCGGAACAGGATACTTATCTGCGGTTGCAGGTTTTCCGGATTTGATTCAGATCAAACCACCATATTGTATTGCTTCTGCAGAAGCAGGTATTCCTTTTTATAAATAACGATAAACTCATTTACAATGAAAACATTGAAAATATTTTCCCTTGCGGCAGTATCTCTGTTACTCAATACTGTGATGATCGCCCAGTCAAAGACCGAAACCTTTAAAGTGTCCGGCAATTGCGGCATGTGTAAAACAAAAATTGAAAAAGCTGCAAAAGAGGCCGGTGCCAAAGAAGCCAGCTGGAATGTAGACAGCAAGGAACTGACCGTTACCTATAAAAGCAGTTCCACGAATGCAGCGAAGATCCAGGAAAAAATTGCAGCTGCCGGATATGATAATGCAGGATTTAAAGCCACCAATGAAGCCTATGATAAATTACATGGCTGCTGTAAATACGAAAGAGCCGCCACAAGCGAAGAAATGGCTTGCTGTAAAGAAGGTAAATGCACCATGGCCGGTCATGATGGTAAGGATTGTTGTAAGAAAGACGGAGCAAAAATGGAATGTGGAAAGGCCGGACATGATGGCAAAGACTGCTGTAAGAAAGAAGAAGGAAAGATGGATTGCTGCAAAGATGGAAAATGCAGCATGGCCGGTCATGACGGAAAGGATTGTTGCAAAAAATCGTAATTTCAGTCAGTAAAAACAACCTCACCCGATGAAACAGTTGTTGTTGCTGGTCATTTCCAGTTTACTGGCCGGTTCTTCCATTCATGCACAGATATCTAAAGCCAGCCTGCAGGCGACTGGTCTTACCTGCGCCTTGTGCAGTAACGCCATAAACAAAGCGGTGCTAAAACTTCCATTTGTAGCTTCAGTGCGTTCGGATATCAAGAACTCTTCTTTTAGTATTGTTTTTAAAGAAGGGGCTGAGCCGGATATTGATGCCATCAAAGAGGCGGTGGAAGATGCCGGCTTTTCCGTGGGAGGATTACAGCTCAGCGGCTTTTTTGCTGAACAGGTATTGGAAAAGGAAAATCTGGTTAAAATAGGGCGCAACTATTTTCATGTGATGAATGCTGACGGGAAGTCGTTTAGTGGTGAAAAAATGATCACAGTAGTTGATAAAAATTTTATTCCGGAGAAACAATTCAAAAAACTAAGCAAAGAAGGCCGGCTGGCCTGTGTAAAAGATGGAAGAGCTACTTCCGCCTGCGGCCTGGAAGGATTAGCTGCCGGTACCAGGGTGTACCATGTGATGATATAAGTTTAAAGTCCCTCCCGGTAAGGGAGGGACTTTATTTAATAAATAAGATAATGATCAAAACAGTTTTCTTTTTTATAGTATGCTTATTGCTGGCAGGCAGTTTTACTGCAGCGGCCCAGCCCAGACAGGGGCAAATGGCTGCGGAGATTGCATTGCCAACTGCCAAAGGTGATACCATCCGGCTTAGTTCTCTCCGGGGTAAAGTGGTATTACTTGATTTCTGGGCTTCCTGGTGTGGTCCCTGCCGGGTTGCCAACAGGGGTTTGTCTAAACTTTATTCAAAGTTCAAAGACAAGGGTTTTGAAATCTATAGTGTATCCTTTGATGCCGATCGCCGTGACTGGTTGAATGCCATAAAACAGGATAAGATCAGCTGGCTGCAGGTCAATGATCCGGATATCAATCAGTCAGCAGTCGCCTTATACTGGGAAGTATATTCCATTCCCACCACTTATCTGATTGACAGGGATGGAAAACTACTGGCCATGGATCTGGAAGGAAAGAATCTGGAGAATGCTTTAAAGAAACTGATTGATAAATAGCCGCAGGCCATGAAAAAGCAGTCACTCAAATTATTGCTCCTGTTCTTTGTTTTCAGGGCCAATGCACAGGAACTCTATGTGTTTACAGAGCCGGCCTCCAATATTCCGGCTCATTCCATCAGTCTGAAGCTGACCGATCATTTTGTAACCAGTGATAATATTTACAATCGCTTCTCACACCGGTTAATGCCGCAGGTGATGCTGGGTGTCAGTAAAAAACTGATGTTTCATATCGGTGGCAGTTTTTCCAATATGCATACACCTGATTTCAGGGCGGAGTCCATCAATTTTTATACGAAGTACCGGTTTCTCTCTAAGGACGAACTGCATAAACATTTCCGGATGGCTGTATTTGCAGAGATATCTGCCACCAAAGCTCCTTTTCATTATGATGAAATCACCCTGATGGGAGATAAGGAAGGAATGGCTTTGGGGCTGGTGGCCACACAGCTCTGGCATAAACTGGCAGTTTCTGCCACAGTAACACATACCCAGTTACTGGATAATTCCCGGTTCAATAAAGTAT
>DAORJS010000354.1:0-3167 GCA_035439185.1 Chitinophagaceae bacterium | reverse complement strand
AATCACGGCCAGTGGAAATATCATCTGGTTTGAGCAAGAACTGCAGTAGGTTTACATCAGGGTTAATGTCCGCCATTCTTCTTCACTGAATCTTTTCCATCTGCCACAAATTGCAGTTATTTTGCAGCCTTATGGCAGCACTTTCATTTGAACTCAGTCACCAGGATGGTACCAGCAAGGCCAGGGTCGGAAAAATCAGTACTGATCATGGCGATATCCTCACCCCCATCTTTATGCCGGTTGGAACAGCCGGTTCTGTGAAAGCAGTAAGCCAGCAGCAATTGGTGCAGCAGGTAAAGGCACAGATTATCTTAGGAAATACCTATCATTTGTATTTGCGGCCCGGACTGGACGTGCTGGAAAAAGCAGGGGGCCTTCACCGTTTCAATGGCTGGCAGCAACCTATTCTGACCGATAGCGGAGGCTACCAGGTTTTTTCATTGGCGGGTACCCGAAAAATCAAAGAAGAGGGGGTTACTTTTCAATCCCATATCGATGGCAGCAAACATCTTTTCTCTCCGGAATATGTGATGGATATCCAACGAAGCATTGGGGGTGATATCATCATGGCTTTTGATGAATGTCCCCCCGGTGGCAGTGAAAGAAACTATGCGCAGCAAAGCATGGAGCTTACCCATCGCTGGCTGGATCGTTGTTTTGACCGATTTAACAGTACAGAACCCAGATACGGCTACACCCAAAATCTTTTTCCCATCGTGCAGGGAGGTACTTTTAAAGATCTCCGCAAAGCATCCTGCGAATATGTTAGTTCAAAAGAAGCAACAGGCAATGCCATTGGGGGATTAAGTGTGGGAGAGCCGGAACCGGTGATGTATGAGATTTGCGACTGGTGCTGTGATCACCTGCCCAAAGAAAAGCCCCGTTACCTGATGGGAGTGGGTACACCCTGGAATATCCTGGAATGTATTGGCATGGGAGTGGATATGTTTGATTGTGTGATGCCCACCCGTAATGGACGTAATGCAATGTTGTTTACCACCAATGGTGTGATCAATATTGACAATAAGAAATGGGAATTTGATTTTTCGCCAATTGATGAAGGACTCGATGTGGAAGTGAGTAATTATTATAGTAAGGCCTATCTCCGTCACCTGATGAAGGCCAAGGAATTTTTAGGATATACCATCGCCAGCATCCATAATCTGGCGTTTTATTTATGGCTGGTAGGGGAAGCCCGAAAACAGATCATTGCAGGCAATTACCAGTCCTGGAAAATGGAAATGATACCCCGGCTGCAATCAAGGTTATAAAGCAGGATGCTGCTAACAGGTCTCAGTTAAGGTCCCCGGTTGGCAGCCTTTTAAGGTTGGTAACCGGGGAGAAACATCGCAAATTCATTACCTGATATCTTCTTTCCTGAAACTTTTCTTGAAATAGTAGTGCAGGGAAGTGGCATTGGCTCCATCAATTACAGGAAAGGCATTCACCAGTATCCAGCCCTGTGATCCCATATAATTCAGGGCATCCACCACGGTATTGAATTTTTTAATCCGGCCGGTTTCTTCGTCTCTCATCCTGTTGTCAGAAAAGAGCTTTCTTTCGTCGCCATAATCCACATCAATATTCACCCGGTTGGAGAGCAGGCGGTTCTGGGCCACCAGCCGGCAATATTGCTCCACTTTGGTACTGTCTTGTGCAAAAGCACTCAGAGAGCCGGTAACCAATACCAGCAATAGTATTTTTTTCATGAGATGAGTTTTTAAATGATTCATACAACAAATTTCAGGCAGGTGTTTCATATCTCATCGTCATAAAATGTTAAGAAATCGGCAGAAATCAGGAATGGCCTTCCTTACTTCAGCGGGAATTGTTTTCCTTTGCAGGCAATGCGTAAGCTGGACTGGTATATATTAAAAAAGCTCCTCGTTACATTCGTTTTCTGTCTGCTGATTTTTACAGTAGTGGCCGTGGCGGTGGACAGCAGTGAAAAGGCCGACGATTTTGTGAAGGCCAAGCTGAACACCATGGGGGTCATTAAAAACTATTATATCGGTTTTGTGCCCTGGATATGGAGTCTGCTCTTTCCTTTATTCGTCTTTATTGCTGTTATTTTTTTTACCAGCAAAATGGCAACCCGCTCGGAGATCATTGCCATCCTGGCCAGTGGTACCAGCTTTAACCGTTTTCTGCGCCCTTATCTGGTGGGGGGTATCCTGCTGGGATCATTGTTATGGGTGGGAAGCCGCTGGTGGATACCCAAGGCAGTGGCGATCCGGAGTAATTTTCAGAGTAAGTATATTGATAAAAACGATCCATCCAAGAATCTCTCCTATGGCGGTTGTTACAGTTGTTTTTATCTGAAACTGGATACCAATACTTACATCGGCATGCGGGATTATGATACCAGTTCAAAAACAGCCCGCACTGTTTTTATGGAAAAGGTTAAGGGGAATAAGATCATTTATAATCTGCGGGCCGAGTCCATGAAATGGGATACCTCGTCAAGAAAGTGGATCATGTCTAATACAGCGGAGCGTTATGTGGACAGTATGAAGGAAAGGATTACTTATCATCCCAATCTGACACTGAATATATCCCTGAAACCGGAAGAACTTCGTAAGGATTATTACCTGAAGGATAAATTAACAACCCCGGAGCTGGTTGCATTTATCAGGAGGGAAGAGGCCCGGGGAACTGAAGGATTGAGTGCCCTGAAAGTGGAAAATTACAGGCGTACAGCCACTCCTGCGGCCGTTTTGTTATTGACGATGATCGGTGCCGTCATTGCCAGCCGGAAAACCCGTGGAGGGAGTGGAATGCACCTGGCCCTGGGGATCATCATCGCCTCATTGTTTATCCTTTCCGATCGTTTTTCTACGGTATTTGCTACCAAGGGTAATTTCCCGCCGCTCCTGGCAGCCTGGCTCCCGAATATTGTATTTGCCGGGATCGCTTACTGGATGTACCGCCGGACTCCTAAATAGCCCCCGCCTTCGCCAAGGCTACGGTGGGCGGTCAACCATCTTTCTTCAATTTTGTTATTACCGCAGAGGGCTTTTGCTTAATTTTGATCTCCCTTCGTAAAGAAATATTCACTCCAAAACTGGTATTATGGGTATCGTTAAAGACAGATTCAAAGAGAAAGCGGATAAGATGGCAGCCGAGATCAAAGAGTTGCTGAAGAATCATGGAAATAAAGTAATTGG
>DAORJS010000353.1:0-3167 GCA_035439185.1 Chitinophagaceae bacterium | reverse complement strand
TCCCGGATTTAACCGGGATTAAGGGCGGAGAGAGAGGGATTCGAACCCCCGGAGGCTTTCACCTCAACGGTTTTCAAGACCGCCGCATTCGACCGCTCTGCCATCTCTCCGCGGCAAATGTACGGATGCAATTAATTCCCCCCAAACGATTAGCAATCTATCATTTAACTTCGCCTAAATTTTTTTGTGAAACAGCTTGGCAGTCTCAATAAATACTTCTGGAAATACCGGGTCAGACTGGGAGCAGGGGTGATTTTTGTGTTCCTGTCCAACTATTTCAACGTACTCTCTCCCCAGATCACAGGATTCATCATAGATCATGTACAGAAAGCACTTCATCTGCCCGGTTATAAGGCTCCGGCCAAACCGGCAGACTATGACGCCCTGGTGGAAATTTTCATTGGAAAAATAAACGGAGGCGGGATGAGTATTGGCCAGGTAGTGGCCCTATGTGGTATCGTGATCCTCAGCCTGGCCCTGCTACGTGGATTTTTCCTCTTCTTAATGCGGCAAACCATCATTGTGATGAGCCGCTTTATTGAATATGACCAGAAGAACGAGATTTACCGCCATTACCAACGGCTGGATACCGGCTTTTTTAAAACCCATAGCACGGGCGATCTGATGAACCGGATTGCCGAAGATGTGAGCCGGGTAAGAATGTTTACCGGTCCGGCTATTATGTACCTGGCCAACCTGGTGGCCGTGATTTCCCTGAGTGTTTTTTTTATGCTCAAAAGAGATGCCCAGCTGACCCTGTATGTACTGGCTCCATTACCGATCCTGGCTGTAACAATTTATCTGATCAATAATACAATTCACAAAAAAAGCGAACAGATACAGGAATCCTTATCGGCTTTAACCACCAATGCACAGGAAACCTATTCCGGTATCCGGGTAATCAAATCCTTTGTACAGGAAAAAGCAATGCTGGGCTTTTTTGAAAGAAACAGCGAGGCCTATAAAAGAAATGCAATGGGTCTTGCTAAAGTAGAAGCCATCTATTTCCCGTCCATTACTTTGCTGATCGGACTGAGCACCCTGTTCACCATCATGATCGGTGGTTTATATTATATACATGGCGGACACAATATCGGCATCAATACCATTGTTGAATTTGTGATCTATATTAATATGCTCACATTCCCGGTCAGTGCCATTGGATTAACTGCCAGTATGATTCAGCGGGCAGCCGCCTCTCAGAAAAGAATCAATGAATTTCTGAATACCGAACCGGTAATCCGGAATACGGAGAAGGCTGTAAAGATTTCCTTACAGGGAAATATCAGTTTTCAAAAAGTCAATTTTACCTATCCGCATACCGGTATTCATGCACTGAAAGATTTTACATTAGAAATTAAAAAAGGAGAGAAGGTGGCGATCATTGGTCGCACCGGAAGCGGAAAATCGACGATTGCCCAGTTGTTGCTGAGAATGTATGACGTGGATAACGGCCAGATTAATCTGGATGGGAATGCAATAGATACTGTTGATCTTAAATCCCTGAGAGAACAGATCAGTTATGTGCCACAGGATGTTTTCTTATTTAGTGATACCGTCAGTGGTAATATCAGTTTTGGTTTACAGGAAGCAGGACAGGAGCAGGTTCAAACAGCTGCCCGGCAGGCCAGTGTTGACCGTGAAATAACCGGTTTTGCAGAACAATATGATACACTGGTGGGGGAGAGGGGTGTTACATTGAGCGGAGGACAAAAGCAAAGAATTTCCATCGCCAGGGCCCTGATTAAGGATCCTGCATTTGTCATATTTGATGATTGCCTCAGTGCCGTTGATGCCAGAACAGAAAAAGAAATCATTGCCCAACTGGATGCCTATCTAAAAGATAAAACCGCCATTATCATCACACACCGGATTTTCTCCCTTTTGCAGTTCGACAAAATAGTTGTGTTGGAAGATGGCAGGATTACAGAACAGGGAACCCATACCGAATTATTAGCCCGGGATGGATATTATGCTGCGATGTACGAGCGGCAGCAGGCGAGCCCGGGTGATAGGGAGGATTGATGTTAAATATTTGATTTTCTGAAAGTTACGATTATTTTGTGTTCAGTGTTATTATTTGCAGGTATCAAACTTAAAGAAAGAACGCCTCCTTTTTTCCTTTTTTCAGGAGTTAGCATATAATACAACCGGGCAGAAACCTGAACCTGGCTTGTTTCCAATGCGCTGATCAGCATTATGGCCATTAGTTGACAGGGAATACGAAAATCCGGGCTTCGGCGCTGTTTTGGGTCGGATTTAGCAGAAGACAGTCAAAATCACAGATTTGGCTGTTTCAAAAACATTGATAAATTTGTACAATCTGACCAAAACTCTTTTCCTTAACTGCTAAACAATTGACAGTGTCGTACGATCAAAATGAAAAAAAAGCGGAGAGCATATATAGTAAGCGGATCCGTGCAGGCAAAAGAAGGACTTACTTCTTTGATGTGAGAGCTACCAGGGGCAATGATTATTACCTGACTATTACCGAAAGCCGTAAACGTTTTGATGACAACGGGTATGACCGGCATAAAATTTTCCTGTATAAGGAAGATTTTAATAAGTTTATCAAAGCCCTGGGTGAAGCGGTGGATTATGTAAAAACTGACCTGATGCCCGATTTCGACTTTGATGCCTTCAACCATGATGAAAATGATCAGGGGGATGGCCAATACAGGGAGGAAACCATCAGCACTCCGGAAGCCCCTGTCAGTGAGGCACCAGCCGTTCAAATTGACAAAATTGAAGCAAGTGCCTCAGCCTCAGAAAATGGCACAGAAGAGGTGGATAAGTGGTGATGTTAAATTTTTCTTGTAAATACTAAAAAAAAATTATCTTACGGCCTGTTTTCCGGCAATTGACTGCTAGCCGGGGACTGTTATTCATTTAAAATACAAAATATGCAACCAAAATTTACGCAAAGAAAATTATGGTCTTTTTGTGCTAAAACGCTCGCTCTCTTCTTCGTTTTTGCGATCTATGCACAAGTTGGCTCAGCACAGGAGTCCAACCGGTTAACCCCAGGTGCTAAACAAAATGCAAAGGGTTTGTCGGATGCAAAAAGAGCATTGATTAACGCTCAGAGATTACCTGTCAACCCTAAGTCTGACAATGATGCCGGGGTTCCCAACAGGAAGTCAACCGGAACAGGAAGAAATGGTGTT
>DAORJS010000352.1:0-3175 GCA_035439185.1 Chitinophagaceae bacterium | reverse complement strand
ATACCGCATTGGATAAAACGTTCAGGAAATTCCTTGATAAACTGGTTCAGCTTCATCGAACCCAGCAGGTCTGCTGTAAGCGCAATGATATTGGGATTAGTGCGGGCTGCTTCCACGATGCCATCTCCAAAACCGCTACGGGTGTCTTTACTGCCGGAAGACTGAATATCTTTTAAAGCCATGATAAACGATTTGTGCCGCAAAAGTAGGGGAATAAATCAGTTCAATTCTCCGGGAATACTGCCAAAAACCGTGGCATCTGCTTTCAGCCGAAGCTCCCATTTCCAGGCAGAATCCATGATATCTTCAATACTGTATTTAGGGATCCATCCCAGTACATCTTTGGCCAGTTGGTTATTGGCATAAACGGCAACCACATCACCCGGGCGACGGGGGCCGGTTACATAATTCAGTTGTTGACCGCTTACTTTTTCAAAAGCCCGGATGGCTTCCAGTACTGTTACTCCTTCACCACTGCCCAGGTTAAATACTTCGCAGGGTTTTTTATTCTTTGACTGTTCCAGATATTGTAAGGCAAGTGTATGGGCACGGGCGAGGTCACAGATATGGATATAGTCTCTTACATTGGAACCATCCCTGGTTGGGTAGTCGGTACCATGAACAAACATTTTGGGGATCCGTCCGATAGCCGTTTGGGTAATGGCGGGAACCAGGTTCTGGGGTTTTCCCAATGGCATTTCACCGATGGCGATGGAAGGGTGGGCACCGGCTGGGTTGAAATACCGCAGGAGGATACATTGCAGGTCTGAACTTTTGCAAAATTCATTGAGCATTTGTTCACCCATCTGCTTCGTGTAACCGTAGGGCGATTGCGCCGGTTTGGGAGGGGTTTCCTCGGTAACAGGAACCTGATCGGGTTCGCCATACACAGTACAGGAGGAAGAAAAAACAAAATGCGGCACTTTGAATTCCTGCACGCATTTCAGGAGGTTGATCAATGACACCAGATTGTTTTCAAAATAGAGTAATGGTTTCTCCACTGATTCTCCCACCGCTTTGAATGCTGCAAAATGTATGATGCCGCTGATATCGGTATTCTCCTGGAAAACAGCAAAAGTGTCATCGAAATTGCAAAGGTCGACCTTGTAATTCTTGATCTTTTTTTGAGTGATTTGTTCTACACCTTTCATGATCACCTCGCTGGAACGGGAATTGTTATCAATAGAAATCACATCGAACCCGTTTTCAACAAGGTCAACGATGGTATGCGATCCGATGAATCCGCAGCCGCCGGTAACAAGAATTTTACTCATAAAAAAAATCCTCCTTCGGAGGGCCCTTAAGCCGACAAAAGTCAGGATTTTTTATGATAATATGATTGATGTCGTTAAAAGAAGAGCCGGGCAATGGTGAAAACACCGGCAGCCAGCAGGGCACTGATCGGAATGGTCAGGATCCAGGCCCAGAGCAGATTAACGGTAACACCCCAGCGAACAGCGGAGAGTCTTTTAGTTGCGCCAACCCCCATGATAGAACCGGTAATAGTGTGGGTGGTACTTACCGGGATCTTCAGTGCTTCCGTAATAAAGAGCGTAAGGGCTCCTGCCGTTTCTGCTGCCACCCCTTCGAATGGGGTTACTTTGGTGATCTTGGTGCCCATTGTTTTTACAATCTTCCATCCACCACTCATGGTACCGAGGCCAATTGCCAGGTAGCAGGAAATGGGTACCCAGTTCGGCATTTCTTTGATGCTGCTGATTTGTCCGCCTGCAATCAGGGCGGCTGTAATAATTCCCATTACTTTTTGGGCATCATTGCCACCATGTCCGATACTGAAGGCAGCAGAGGAAACCAGCTGTAATTTTTTAAACCATTGGGTAGCTTTATGGGCATTCAGGCTGCTCAGATAAAGTGAGAAAATCGCCATTACCAGCAGAATAAAGGCCAGCAGGATCCATTTAAAATTCTTGGAATAGAAAATGACCTGCGAAAAATAATTTTCGTAGTGTGTTTTTTTGGCCAGCACTTCCCGGTTGAACTCAAGACTGCTGTACAGGAATATCGCAACAAATATTATCACTAAAACTGAGAAGATCTTCGAAGTCCAGCCTTTCTTAAAGGAGCTGAGGAACCAGAGTGACATTACAAAGGCCATGAACATTCCGATCAGCGGGGCGATAAAAATGAAAGAAGCTGTTTTGATGATAACTGATGAGTTAACAGCGCCAAATCCTCCGGCAGCAATGGCTGCTCCGGCAAAACCTCCAATCAGGGTATGTGAAGAAGAAGATGGAATCCCCAACCACCAGGTTAAAAGGTTCCAGGCAATGGCTGCTATCAGTCCCGCAAAGATCACCACCATCATTTTGGCATTGGCAGGATCGGTTCCAACCGGGTCAATCATAGCTGGTTTTACGGTTTTCGCTACGGTATCGGCAACTCCATGGTCTTTGAAAATAAAGAAAGCCACTGAGTTAAAAAGTGCTGCCCAGAGTACAGCCTGAAAAGGGGTCAGTACCTTGGTGGACACTACTGTGGCAATGGAATTGGCGGCATCGTGAAAGCCGTTGATGTAGTCAAACAACAAGGCCAGGACGATGATGGAAATCAGGAAAGTAGTCATAACAGGATGTGATCGTTAGCAAAAAGGTTAAGCATACTTGATGATGATGGATTCAATCACATTGCTGGCATCCTCACATTTGTCGGTCACGATTTCCATTACCTGATAGATTTCTCTTTTTTTGATCACTTCCTTGGCATCGGGTTCAGTTTCAAAAAGACGTTCGATACTGAAATCGAACACATCATCCGCCTGATTCTCGATGCTGTTGATTTTTACCAGGGCCTCGGTGATATTGCGCATATTTTTCATGTCCCTGAGCTCGGTCACGGCAATTTTCACCTGATGGGCGCCCTGTTCAATCAGTTCGGAGAATTTCTGTAAGCCAATATCATTCGGGTTGACTTTATAGAAATTGATTTTTTTGGCAGAAGCGTATATATAATCTGCGATATCATCCAGTGAAGTGGCCAGGTAGTGAATATCCTCCCGGTCAAAGGGGGTGATGAAATTTCTGCCCAGTTCGGTAAACAGGCTATGGGTCAGTTCGTCGTTGGCGTGTTCTAGGTCTTCAATCTGTGTAATGAGTTGAGCTCTTTTATCGAAATCGGGCTCTGCCACCACATCGCGGAGCATGGATCCCATTTTGGC
>DAORJS010000351.1:0-3177 GCA_035439185.1 Chitinophagaceae bacterium | reverse complement strand
CTGGCTGCGGTTACTGTTTTCGATACAAACAAAAAGTAATTTCTTTTTCATTTTTATTAAAGTAAGACATGTCGCGGGATTTACCGCGACATGAATTTTTTACATTAGCAACAACCCGTTTCTGTCTGGTTGCCGCAACAGGAACCGTTTCCGGGATCCTTTTGAAGGTTTGTTTTTTTCATGGCTTTACTTTTATATTAATGAATAAGAGAAAGTTTAACAACAGCCACTCCCGGGTTCACAGCAATTACGATCATCTTTGGCGGGTTTTTCTGCATAGACCGTAATACTGCTGATTTTTACTGTGCTGTTTTGATAGTCGGCTATTTCTTCCGGACTTAAATAGTCAGATAGAATTTCTACAGGGATATGTATGGGTTTGTTTTTTTGTAAAGTGATATTTTTAAAACCGGCTTCTTCCACAATTCCCAGGTATTCTCCTTTTTGAATAGCACCGGAAATACAGCCGGCATATAATTCAGCTACCTCCCGCCATTTTGCCGGTAACTCACCTTCTAGTACTATATCAGAAATAGAAAAATGACCACCCGGTTTCAGCACCCGGTATATTTCACTGAATACTTTATGCTTATTAGGAACCAGGTTCAGTACACAATTACTCACGATCACATCGGCTTTATCAGAGGTAACCGGCATGTCTTCGATATCTCCCTGTCTGAATTCCACATTGGTCAAACCGAGTTTGGCTGCGTTTTCTTTGGCCCTGCTGATCATCGCATCGGTGAAATCAATACCGATCACTTTTCCGCTCTCACCGGTAATTCTCCGGGCAATAAATGCATCATTGCCGGCACCACTGCCGAGGTCTATAACAGTATCTCCCTCTTTGATTTTTGCGTATTCCGTAGGTAATCCACAGCCAAGACCCAGATCGGCATCCGGGTTATACCCTTCCATACCCTTATACTCATCGGCCATAATAGTATAAACCGCTTTTCCATCTCCGCATCCGGTAGCACCACAACAGGAGCTGATATTCTGATCTTTGGACTGGTTGGCAATCGCGGTGTATTTTTCACGAACTGTATTCTTAATAGTTGTACTGTTATCCATGGTATTTATTTTTTGATTGATTTAAGTATTTTTAACAGCAGGCTTTCTCCTGTTGTAATTTTAATTTGCTGAATAGAAAACTGAATTCCTGATTGAATTTTTCAAAGGCCTTCCAGTTAATACAGTAACAGCTTCTGGGTCCATCTACCGATCCGCTTATAAGGCCGGCTTCTTTCAGTTCTTTCAGGTGCTGGCTTACAGTACTTTGGGCCAGTGGTAAGACATCCACAATCTCACCACAGATACATTCGTTCCGCTGAGCGAGTATTTTAAGAATGGCAATACGGGCAGGGTGGCTCATGGCTTTAGCGAACGCCGCCAGTTCCTGTTCCTTCACCGTGAATTCTTCTTTTTTATGAAAGGCCATGAAAGTGTTGTTTAATTATATATCGCAAATATACGATTAAATAAATCAGCTATCCAAAAATTTCGGGAAGAAACTGTATGAACGGTCAGTTTTCCGCTTTTTTTCGTTTAAAAAGGGAGATGAGTATACCGGAAGAAATAATACAGGCCATGCCAAGTGCAGACATCCAGTCGGGAAATGCATCTCCTAATGCCATACCAATGAAGACGGAGAAGATAATATTGGCATAACCGATGGCAGAAACAATTCCTGCTTTATCAGCACCATAGGCACGGGTCACAAAGTATTGTCCGAACAGCGCTGCCAGGCCCAGCCAAAGCACATAGAACCATTCTATGCCTTGCGGCCATTTCCAGCGAATAAAGAATACATCATCCTCAGGCAGGGAGAAAGCATAACCGGTTCCCATCAATACCAGCGGGACTAATACGCCGGTGCCGATAAATGCCAGTACGATTATCCGGCTATCATAATATCCGGCCAATCGGTTGACCGTGATGTAAGCCAATGCAGAAGTAATACCCGATATCAGCCCGGCCATATGATAATACCAGGGAAAGTGCATGGCAGGTTTATAGACCAGTAACATACCCGCAAATCCCAATAGTACCGAGAATAGCACAACTCTTCCGTGGTATTCCCTGAAAAGCAAAAAGGAGAACACCGCAATAAAAAGTGCAGAGGTCAGGTTATAAGTCATCGCTGTGCCCAAAGGAATATGCAGGATACAATACAAGAGGGTATACAGCGCGGTGGTTCCCATCGTCCCCCGGAATAATAACAGATGGAACTTTCCTCCCTTACTTTGAGGAGGCCTGATGATAAAACCAATGATCAGGGCAATCAATCCAACTGCATTTCTCCAGAACACCAGCTGGCCCGCCCCAAAACTGCCCTTGAGTAATTTAGCCGCACCACCCATCAGCGAAAAACCCAGGGCGGCCAGCAACATATAAACTATACCCTTGTATCTGTTATCGATTGTCATCAGATCCGGATGAGTTTTTCAACAGCTGCTTCCAGGGTTTCCTTCTTCTTTGAAAAACAGAATCGCAATACATGATCATCTTTTCCGTTGCGGTAAAAAACAGAAACCGGAATAGTTGCGACACCAAACTCGCGGGTTAAGCGGATGGCCAGTTCTTTATCAGGCTCATCACTGATTCTTTCATAGGTACCACATATAAAATAGCTGCCGTATGATTCCTGCATACTGAACCTGGTTTCCTGCATCAGCTGTTTAAAATAATCCCGCCGCTCCTGCATTTCGGTTGAAAGCATTAAATAAGCTTCTTTGTTTTTCAAAAATTCAGCCAATGCCACCTGTGCCGGTGTAAAACAGGAAAAGCAATTAAACTGGTGAACTTTTCTGAATTCAGTCGTCATGGCTGCAGGTGCAATACAATAACCCAGCTTCCAGCCCGTGCAGTGATAGGTTTTGCCAAAGGAGAAACAGACAAAGGATCGCTCCAGTAAATCCGGGTAACGCAACATACTCAGGTGAGGGATACCATCGAATATCAAATGCTCATACACTTCATCACTGATGATAAAAATACCGGTTTCGGCTACCAGCTTTCGAAGCGAATCAATATCCCGCTCGCGGATCACCGATCCGGTTGGATTATGCGGTGAATTAATGATGATTACTTTTGTACGAGGGTTAATCACAGCTTTTACTGCTTCCCAGTCAATATGATAATCCGGATACACCAGACTGATGGCAACCGCCTTCG
>DAORJS010000350.1:0-3182 GCA_035439185.1 Chitinophagaceae bacterium | reverse complement strand
TAAAAGATATTGACTGGCTCCGTTCTTATCAGTTTGAAAAAGATTCTCCCTTACTGGGCCCCTGCAAAATGAGTGTAACGGTAATTGAAACCGAGAACAAAGCACATAATGTGGTACCAGCTACCTGCAAATTTGTGGTGGACACCCGGATCAATGAACTCTATAGTTTTGAAGAAGTGATTGAAATCATCCGTTCGCATGTACAGGCAGAACTAAAACCCCGGAGTACCCGTTTGCGATCCACTTCTATTTCCACTGATCATCCGTTGGTAAAAGCAGGACTGGCATTGGGAAGAACCTGTTATGGCTCCCCCACTACTTCCGACAAGGCATTGATGCCCTTTCCTGCTTTAAAAATGGGTCCCGGTGATTCGGCCAGGAGCCATACTGCAGATGAATTCATTTATGTGGATGAGATAAACAAAGGAATTGAGTTGTACATTCAATTATTAAACCAGCTTGTATGAAGCTCTGGCAAAAAGATAAAGCATCACTGGCCGAAGTTGAGCGTTTTACGGTGGGCAGGGACCGCGAATTTGATATTCAGCTGGCCCCCTTTGATATACTCGGCAGTATGGCCCATGTAACCATGCTGGAAACAGTAGGCTTATTAACTGCTGAAGAAAAATCAGTATTGCTCACTGAACTCAAAGCCATTTACCAAACCACGGCACCCGGACATCCGAATCCTTTTACTATTCGTCCGGATGCGGAAGATGTACACTCGCAGGTGGAGTGGTTACTGACCGAAAAACTGGGAGATACCGGAAAAAAAATTCACTCAGCCCGGAGCCGGAATGACCAGGTGCTGGTGGACCTGAAACTTTTTCTGCGTAATGAACTGGAAGAACTGGTGAACAGTATCCGTCCCTTCTTCGATCTGCTGCAAACCCAAAGTGAAAAATACAAGGACCATCTTTTTCCCGGTTATACGCATTTGCAATTGGCCATGCCTTCTTCTTTCGGACTTTGGTTTGGGGCTTATGCAGAAAGTCTGGTGGATGATCTGGTTACCATCCGCGGTGCGTATGAAGTGGTGAATAAAAATCCCCTGGGCTCGGCAGCAGGTTATGGCTCTTCCTTTCCGATCAACCGGACCCTGACCACTCAATTATTGGGCTTTGCGGATCTGAATTATAATGTGGTTTATGCGCAAATGGGCCGGGGCAAGGCCGAAAGGATCGTGGCCCAATCCCTCGCCAACCTGGCTGATACACTCGCGAAGCTCAGCATGGATGCCTGCTTATACCTGAATCAGAATTTCGGCTTTGTCAGTTTTCCAGCCGAGCTCACCACGGGCAGCAGCATCATGCCGCATAAAAAAAATCCGGATGTCTTTGAGCTGATCCGTTCGCATTGCAACCGCATCAAGGCATTACCCAATGAAATCAGCATGATGACCACCAACCTCCCCTCTGGTTATCACCGCGATTTACAGTTACTGAAAGAACATCTATTCCCGGCCTTCAATACATTAAAAGATTGTCTCGAAATGGCGGGCCTCATGTTATCTTCCATTGAAATCAACAAGGATATCCTGCAGGATGAAAAATACAAATACCTCTTCAGTGTGGAGGAAGTCAACAAACTGGTGAACCAGGGCATGCCTTTCCGAGATGCCTATAAAAAAGTGGGAAGGGATATTGAAGCTGGTCAATTCAGTTACAGCACCGACTTACAGCATACCCATGAAGGAAGCATCGGCAATCTTTGTACGGCTGAAATCCGACTGCAGATGGAGCAGGTGGTGAAGGGGTTTTCTTTTGAGGAGGTGAATGGGGCGTTGAGGGGGTTGTTGGGGTAATTGTATTTACGGCTCTTAGAAGCCTAAACTGAGCAACAAAACAAAGATAGCAACCCAATTTTATTGATTCTTTACTGAAAGGAGGAGTATAAAGACTACCTAATACATAAGGAAGTTTTTAATTTTACTCGTCCGCTACAAATGTCTTTTCAAATTTCATCTTTGATTCGTATTCTTTAAAATCAATATCCAATATTCTTTTAACGTTCAACACTGAGTCTCCATTATAATGCTCAATCAGGTAATAAGAAAATTCGAAGCCTGGCTTTGCTTTAATTAAAATAAGAGAATCGTCAGCCTTGAGATAATCTATAGACTCACCAATCTCCAGAAATGATCGCTCATATCCATTCTTTTGCCTAAACACCAATAAGAACCCAGGATGCTCCCGTAAATGTAAATTGACAACATAAAAATTGCCCAAAATCTGTTTACTCTCAGCTCTTTCGAAATCATAAAAGCCACAGCTGGAAAATAATGAAAGCAATAAAATGATGCTTAATTTAATTGTATGCATTTAGTCATACTTAAACGAAAACCAACGAATATTATTTTCAAGTACAGTCCTGGAGAAAATTATTACTCTGATTTTACTCTACCAGGGAGAAAAATAATCACCTGCATTCCAGGATAAAACTAAACCACAAAAAGACACAAAAAGAAGTATATATTTTAAATGTATACTTCTCTTATAGAAAAGTGAAACCAAAATTGAAATAGAAAAAATAATTTGAAAAAATAAAATAATCTTCGATAATTGATACCGGTATGAATGGAATTTCATTCCCATAAAATTTTCATCAATTCCAACTAAGTTTAGTTTTAAAATGATCCAATTGAATATCAGAAATCCTATCAACAAGATGTTGAAGAATATCAGATACTGAATCATTGCATTTTTTACTTTCATCCCCATTTAGTCTTTAAAACAACGAAGATTCCCAGCAAGGTGCTTGTATTGTTATCGAAGGCCATTGATATTTAAATATCTGATAGAAAATTTTCTGGAAGGTGTTGCTACATTAAATCCCACTCATCCCATATACACCTCCGGAAAATGCCTTTGCATAAACCTCGGCCTTTGTTCTTCTGTTATCACCGTCCACCCAAATTGTTCGTATAAGCCATGTGCATCGCGGGTGCCGAGCATCCAGCGGCGCAGGCCCTGCAGGTCGGGGTGTGTATCTATTTCCTGCATCATCCATTTCGATAAGCCTTTTCCGCGTTCTTCCTCCAGGATAAATACATCCGCCAGATAAGTAAATGTGGCCCGGTCTGTTACCATCCGGGCAAATCCGATCTGCCGGCTGCCATGATAAAGTCCAAAACAAAGAGAATGATCAATGGATCTGGAGACGATTTCAAAAGGCACTCCCTT
>DAORJS010000349.1:0-3202 GCA_035439185.1 Chitinophagaceae bacterium | reverse complement strand
TCACTATTGATGATAAGGCAGAATTCACCAAAAGAATTTACGATACCGGTATTGACGCCGCCATCCTCATCACCGGACATTATGCGAACATCGAAGACAGTGATGATATCCTGCTTCGGAATTTTGAGAGGATGTTCAAACTCACCGGGAATATTCCTTTAGGAATGTATGAATGTCCGGCCCCTTACAAACGCATCCTCGGTGCCGATGTGTTCCGGAAATTATTATCATCCGGAAGATTTGTTTATCATAAGGACACTTCCATCGCATTGGAATCCGTACAGGCCAAACTGGAAGTGGTAAAAAATGCCAACGCAGGATTTGAGTTCTATGATGCGCATTCACCCAATGCCATGTACAGTTTGCAAATGGGAGCCAAAGGGATGAGCAGTATCAGTGGTAATTTTTATCCTGAAATACTGGTTTGGATGGTGAATAATGCCACCAACCCGGATAAACAGGAAGAAGTAAAATGGTTACAGGCTGAAATCAGTCGGGTAGATCCATTGATCCATATTGCCTATCCCATGAGTGCCAAATATTTTCTACGTAAAAGAGGTTTGCCTGTTCGTACGATCAGCCGCGCCACGGCATTGGAATTAACGCCCGAACAAAAGCTCACCCTCGATGGCATTCATGATAGTTTTTTATCCTGGTGTGATAAACTGAGCATTAAGCAAGTAGATACTGCTTCTCTTTTATTGCCCAGGTATCCGCTGGATGCCGCTATTTAATTGTTGATACAATGCCTGAACAGCCGCTGACCATATATTTTCCGGGAAAGCTTGTCTTTGGGAATGGAACATTGCCACAACTGGCAAATGATATCACCGCATTGCATCCTGCTAAAGTATTCCTGCTCACCATTGATCCCTTACTCAACTCACTGCAGCTGTTTAAAAACAGTCTTGAAGAAGCAGGAATTAAAATTCTTCAGGATACTTCCATTGTGGCCGAACCCTCGTTCAGTGATTTTGAAAATCTGATGGAGAAGGTAAAGCCCTTTAATCCGGATATCGTCATAGGTATTGGTGGTGGAAGTGTACTGGATGTGGCGAAACTGGTGGCCGCCCAGCTGGATAATGAACAGCAATTAAAAGATTATGTGGGTATCGGTTTACTGAAAGGAAGAAAAAAGAAACTGATCTGTGTACCCGCAACCAGCGGAACGGGAAGTGAGGTTTCTCCCAATGCCATCCTGATTGATGAAGAAAACCAGAAAAAAGGAATCATCAGTCCCTTCCTGGTCCCAGATATAGTATATGTAGATCCTTTGCTCACGATTAGTTTACCCGCTTCCATCACTGCTGCCACGGGCATGGATGCACTGACCCATTGTCTGGAAGCTTTTACCAATAAATTTGCGCAGCCCCTGATTGATACCTACGCATTAAAAGGAATTGAACTCATCGCCGCCAATATTGAAACGGCTGTTACAAACGGACAGGATACCATCGCCCGGGAAAATTTAGCGATGGGTAGTTTATTAGGAGGATTTTGTCTGGGCCCTGTAAACACCGCAGGTGTACATGCCCTGAGTTATCCGCTGGGTAGCATGTTTCATCTTGCTCATGGACTCTCCAATGCTTTATTACTTCCTTATGTAATGGAATACAATATACCTGCTGCCACTGAAAAATATGCCCAAGTAGCCATGGCATTGGGATGTCAGCAAGCAGCAACTGTATTCGATACGGCGATGGCAGGTGTTGAAAAAATCAGGAGCCTGAACAAAGCCTGCGGTATCCCGGCTAATTTGCAGGAAGTAAACGTGCCTCCATCTGCTATTCCGCAAATGGCAGCTGATGCCATGAAGATTCAGCGGTTACTGAAAAATAATCCAAGGGAAATCACCCTGGAAGATGCAATTCAAATTTATCAATCTGCCAGTGTATGAAACTATCTAAGAAATACAGCGGTGTGATTGTGCCGGCGATTACTCCATTAACGGAGCGATTACAGATTGATGAAGCAGCTGTAGAGAAATTATTCGGGAACTTCTATGATCAGGGCATAGCCCCTTTTATCCTGGGTACCACAGGTGAAGCGGCGTCCATTCCCTTTCAGGTGAAGAAAGACTATATTCATGCTGCTGAAAGAATCAAGAAACCGGGAACATTATTATATGCCGGTATCGGCTCGAATGTACTGGCCGAAAGTACTTCCCTCGCTGCTTATTGTGCCCTGCATGGAGTAGATGTATTGGTGGCTACCCTTCCCTCTTATTATTCCCTGACTGAATTACAAATGAAGGAATATTTCACTGAACTGGCGAATACGGTTCCGCTTCCTTTGTTCATTTATAATATTCCGGCCACTACCCATATGAGTATTCCCCTGCAACTGGTGGAAGAACTCAGTCATCATCCGAATATTGTGGGTATCAAGGACAGTGAAAGAAGTGAGGAACGATTAAAAGAATCTGTAGAACGCTGGAAATCCCGTAGCGATTTTCATTATATACTGGGTTGGGCCACCCAAAGTGCCAATGCCTTGCTGATGGGTGCCGACGGACTGGTACCAAGTACCGGCAATCTTTATCCGGAAATTTATGCTGAGATGATCAGGGCCTTTGAAAAAAATGATACAGCACTATTATATGAATTGCAGAATAAAAGTGATGAATACGGTGCACAGTACCAATCCGGACGTACCCTGGGTGAAAGTTTAAAAGTATTGAAACAGTTGATGGAGGAAAAAGGTATTTGTAAGTCTGTGATGATGCCACCACTTTGATCAGAACTGTGATTATTTGAAAAGGATACGAATAAACTGAAGAAAATGAGTAAACCGATTGTAGCCATCAGCATGGGAGATCCTGCCAGCATCGGACCGGAGATTGCTGTGAAAGCTTTATTAACTGATGCGGTGTATGATAGTTGCCGGCCATTACTCGTCGGGGATGCATCTGTATTTCAACAGATCATTGATCGTCTCCAATTGCCTGTTTCCATCCACAGTATACAAAATGTAAAAGAAGCCGGATTTATCAAAGGAACCATTGATGTGATGGATTTGGCTATTACAGATATCGGTAAACTGCAGTTTGGAAAAATTGATCCTAACTGCGGTGAAGCCAGTTTCCAGGCCGTGAAGAAAATGATTGAACTGGCCATGGCCGGTGAAGTGGATGCCACGGTAACGGGCCCCATCAATAAAAAATCAATCAATGAAGCCGGTCATCATTTTGCCGGTCATACAG
>DAORJS010000348.1:0-3210 GCA_035439185.1 Chitinophagaceae bacterium | reverse complement strand
GCCTATCTCAGTCGTGCCAGTGAAATCAATGATTCCTGGAATTCCACAACAAAAGCGACTGACCTTGCTGCAATCGGACCACTCTGTGATGCAGTGATCGCCAGTCACCCGCTGGCTCCCAATTACGGAGATTTGTGGAGATATACAGCTCCCAACGGTGCCAATGAAAATCTCAGAGAAGTAATCCTGTCAGCTCAATTCACTTCTGATCTTTCTGCCAGCGGACAGAATACCCAGCATTTGTATTATGTATCCCGTTATGAAGATATCGCACAAATGCAGCGTGATCTGAGTGGGGATCGTCCATTCAGCCGTCTCTGTCCCAATTTCTTTATGTACCGTATTTATGATTTGCAGAATGACTCCAGGTTCTGGAAAACATTCCGGACAAAACATAAGGTAAATGCAGCTTCTCCAACAGCCCCTTATGTACAAGGTGATCTGGGTATCATGTATGTGATCAATCAGCCTGGTGATACAAGGTTTTCTGCTAACCTGCTGAATAACTCAGTTGTTTACAGTGGTACAGGAAAAACGATTCCACACGTATATGTTGCTTACCGTAACGGACAAACAGCTGATGGTGGCTGGAATGACACCCGTCGCTTCCCCTCCCTGAGTAAATTCATGGATGGCTCCAGAACAGCCGGTTTTAATGATGTGGATGGTTTAAGGGATATTACCCTGGCCCGTTCTGCTGAAACTTATCTGATCGCAGCCGAAGCCAAGATCCGTTTGGCAAAACTGGGTACTGGTAGTTATAATGATGCATTACCCTATATCAATGCTGTCAGAGCAAGGGCTCAGTATATCAATGGAGAAAGCCGTTCCGTTTATTATGATGGTGGAGCTGCACCCAGTGCTGCACCTCAAACCATTCCTCCTTCTTTTTTCCCGGAGAATTCATACTATGAATCCAATAATATTCCGGTTACAACGGCTGCATCCGCAAGTCTTGCCGTTTCCAATATTGCAACCCTGCCGGCTGGTGATGAATATATCATCAATGTACTTGGATTGTCATCTACCTACGACAGGATGCTGGCATTTTTGCTGAATGAAAGATCAAGGGAACTGGCCGGTGAATACCTGCGTTGGCAGGATCTGTCAAGAACTAAAACACTGGTGCAAAGGGCTAAAGCCTTTAATCCGGATGCTACCCCGAATGTTCAGGACCGACACTTGCTTCGTCCAATCCCTCAGAACTTCCTGGATGCCATCCAGCGAAATGGGGTAGCATTAACCCCTGCCGAAAAACAAGCCATGCAAAATCCTGGCTATTAATGAATAACATTAAATTATAATATGAAGAAGGCGGACCTGTTTTCAGGAAAACCTTCTTCATCTCTTCCTTCAACAGGAATACAGATAACTAACTACCGGATTAATTGAGTTAGTTTAAGGAGGTAACAAACAGATTTGGTTTAAGCAGTCAGTATCTATCAAGCAGAGGGCAGACCCAAAAAGTCTGCCCTTATTTTTTAAGCGAATGATTTTAGTCAGGATTAACTGGCTAGCCGGAAAAATACCTTTTACGCAGGACAATGCAGGATGGTTCCGGACTTAAAATCCTATTATTTAGCGAAAGCAAAGGGCCAATATTATTTTTTGACCTGCTGCTTTGATCGATTGCTAATGCCAAAACTGACAACAATATTTAAATGACCGGGGGGCTCTTGCCCTGTCCGGTCATTTTATTTTATAAAGGACAAATCAGGAATATGTTCATGAAAAAAACGAGATTACTGGCAGGGGTAGCACTGCTTTCTTTACTGATGGTACAGTGCCGGAAAAAAGCGTTCGACGAATATTATGGTCGTCCCGCCAACCTGGAACAACCCATGTACCAGGTACTGAAGGCTAAAGGAAATTTCAACACCCTGCTGGCTGCCATTGATAAAGCCGGTTATAAGTCCACGCTCAGCGGAGCCGGTTACTGGACCCTGTTTGCACCCAATGATTCAGCCTTCCAGGCTTATTTCACAGCCAACAGTATCGCAGGTATCGGGGCCCTCGATTCAAATGCCTGCCGTAAAATTGTAACCTACTGTCTGGTATATAATGCTTTTAAAGAAGAGAGATTACCCGACTACCAGAGTGCTACAGGCTGGCTGGAGAACAATGCTTTCCGCCGCAGAACCGCCAATTATACCGGCGTTTACGATGGCCGGAATACCAGCGGCGCCCCAATAAAAGTCATCGAATCCAACCGGAATAATAACGGAACCACTTTTTATATTGATGCCGATAATAACAACAAATACCTTACTTATTTCATGAGTCCTTATTTTACGGCCAAAGGACTGACTGCATACGATTATAATTATTTCTACCCCGCTTCCTCCTATACTGGTTTCAATGTTGGCGAAGCTGCCGTTACTGAAAAAGATATTCCGGCAGAAAATGGCGTGATCCATGTCGTGAACAAAGTAATCACCGCCTTACCCAGTATTGATCAGTATATCGGCAGCAATGCGAATTATTCTGTTTTCAAAGACATCCTGGATAAATACCTGGTACAATATGTACTCAATGCCACGGTTACCCAGAACTATAAAAATGTAACCGGGAACGCCGTGGATGTATATACTAAAGTGTATAATTCCAATCTGGCCTTTTCACCCAATAATGAAAATTTCCTGAAACTGCAGGATAATGATGGGCAGAACGATTCCTATACCATGTTTGTGCCTCAGAATGCAGCCCTTACCAATTATATCAATACCGTATTACTGGAGAATTACACCAGTCTGGATGCCCTTCCCCGCAGCGTGATCTATGATTTTGTTAATGCACATATGTGGCGGACGGCTGTATGGCCTTCAAAATTTGCATCCACCTTCAATTCTGTGGGTGAAGAAGCCCGCTTCAATCCCGCTACCGATGTAGTGGATAAAAAGATGCTGAGTAACGGGATGTTTTATGGTACCAACAAAGTGCAGGATGCCAATGTTTTCAGCAGTGTATATGGTAAAGCCTATCTCGATCCCAACTATACCATAATGACGAGCCTGCTGAACCTGGACCTGAAATTCCAGATTTCAAATGTGCGGCAGAATTATACCGTTTTCCTGATCAGCAATGCTGCATTTAATGCAGCCGGTTATTTTGCCGATCCCACCGTCAGCAATAACGTTAACGAACAATGGCGCTATATTCCTCCGGGAGGGGGCGCCCAGCTCACCGGATCTTCCGCCCTGGTAAGATTAC
>DAORJS010000347.1:0-3221 GCA_035439185.1 Chitinophagaceae bacterium | reverse complement strand
CCAGTGGTGACCTGAGCCGGACAGCGATCGCAACAGTGAGTGCCAATGCTGAAGAAAATAAAGTCTATATCGTCAACCGCGGACTTGCACCCGGCAGCCCGGCTGCTTCCAGGGGTTGGAAAAAAATCCGTATTCTCCGCAATGCAAGCGGCGGATATACATTACAGCATGCGGATATCAATGCCAGCTCTTTCAGTACTATTGAAATTGCCAGAGACGATCAGTATTTTTTCAGGTACCTCTCTTTTGAATCAGGGTTAGTTGATGTGGAGCCTGTTAAAAAGAAATGGGATATCGCCTGGACCTATTTTTCCAATGTAACCAATTTCGGCAGTGGAGAAGTGCCCTATCTTTTTCAGGATATTCTGCTGATCAACCGGAACGTGCAGATTGCAAGGGTCATGACCACTGCAAAATCATTTGCTGATTTTACTGAGGCAGATATTGCGGCCCAAACTTTCCTGGTTACACAAAATGCTTTTGCTTCCGACTGGAGAAGTGGTGGCGGTCCTTCCACAGCACCTGCGGTAAGAACGGACCGGTATTATATTATCAAAGACGGTGACAATAACTATTATAAATTAAGGTTTACTGCCCTTACTCAGAATGGAGAACGGGGATACCCTGCTTTTGAATCTGTATTGGTGAAAAAAGGCTGATGAAAACAAGCAATTAATGATCAATCCATCCTCAGGGATGGATTTTTCTTTTTGCGTAAATCCTTATACCGTTTTGCGTAAGTGTCTGTCAGCACCAGCGGGTTTCTTTGCAGGAAATTGTATGTATGAAAAAACTATCATCCTGGCTGATATTCTCTTTAATTTGTTTCTCTGCAAAGAGTCAGGCAGACGGAAAAGCTATAATAGAAAAATTATGTGGGTGTTTTCAGGTGGATTTCAGGTACGCAGAAACTTTTTCGCCTGATCCTGATTATAAATACCATAACAGGGAAGAAACCGGGGGTACAGCAGAACTGGCGCTTCCAATTGAAGTAAGTGATAAGAAGCTCGTGATCCAGCACCTGCTGGTTGTAGGTGAAAAAACCGTAGTGAAGCACTGGAGGGAAGAATGGACCTATGAAAATCCAGAGATATGGAAATACAAGGGTGACAGGACCTGGGTAAAGGAAACCTTACCCGCTGCTGAAGTAAAAGGTAAATGGACACAAACAGTATGGGAAGTGGCAGACGAACCCCGTTATCAGGGCTATAGCCAGTTTGTACATCTCGATGGAAAGATCATCTGGCAGAACACAACAGATGCACCCCTGCCAAGAAGGGAATATTCTGTTCGGAATGATTACAATATTTTAAAAAGAACCAACCGTCTCAATATCACCGACAGCGGCTACCTGCACGAACAGGATAACCAGAAAATCATCCGGGCCAACGGAACTGATAAACTGCTGGTAGAGGAAAAAGGACAAAACATATATAAAAGAATTGCGGAAAAGGAATGCAATGCAGCAAAAGCATATTGGGAAAAGAATAGTGACTATTGGAACAGGGTTCGGAAGATATGGACTGGATATACTGCTAACAATAACAGTATCTCCCTGAAAAATAAAGTGGAAGGCAAAATGCTTCACGAATACCTGATTGCACTTGGAAATGACTTTGAAAATAAAAAAGTGAATGAGCGGGAGATTGATGACAGAATTACCAATGAGATTAAACGATTTATCGGGAAAGATAAATCCCCGGATGCAGAAACGAAAAAAGAGCAACTGCAAACGCAGAAATAAACGCCCGCTACATAGTCCTGAAAAAATATGCTTGTCTGGTTCATCCGGTTCGTGAATCAGTGCCAAAAAAATGGAAGAAGATCTGTGGAGGTAGTCTTTTAAAGATTAAAGTAATACTCTAACTGGCAAGAAGAGAGATGGATTTCATAAAAATATTTCAGCCACGAATTCACGAATAAATACATGCTGTTCATGAAATGTGTAATGTTATTTTTTCGTGAATTAGTGGCAAAAAATGAATGATAATCAGTGGAGTTAGTCTTTTTAAAAATTTAAGCAATACACTAGCTGCCTAGAAGGGAGATGAATATTCATAAAAATATTAGAGCCACGAATTCACGAATAAATGAAAACTGTTCATGAAAATTGGTTTGTCTTTTTTTTGTGAATTAGTGGCAAAAAAATGAAACAAGATCAGTGGAGCTAGTCTTTTTAAAGATTAAAGTAATACATTAACTGACAAGAACAGAGGTAAGGATTCATAAAAATATTACAGCCACGAATTCACGAATAAATACAAGATGTTCTGGAAAAGTGGTTTGTCTTTTTTTTCGTGAATTCGTGGCAAAAAAAAGAAGAATAAGTGTCCTGATATCAACCTGTTTTTTCTTTTTGTTGCCGATTTTCCCCCTTCCAATTTGTGACTCAAACCCAGCCTTATTTTCGTAACTTCGCAGCCATTTTGAAATGGCTATGACGGCAAAATACAGAGAATTCAGCGGCTTGAATTTACCGGCCTTTGAGGCGGAAATGCTGGCTCAGTGGTCTGAAAAACAGGCTTTTGAGAAAAGTGTATCCCTGCGTGAAGGAGCGACACCATTTGTGTTTTATGAAGGCCCTCCCAGCGCCAATGGCATGCCGGGTATTCACCATGTGATTTCGCGTACCCTCAAAGACCTTGTTTGCCGCTACAAGACCATGAGGGGTTTTCAGGTAAAACGGAAAGGAGGCTGGGATACTCATGGACTGCCCATCGAACTGGGTGTGGAGAAAGAATTGGGCATTACCAAAGAAGATATCGGCAAAAAAATATCAGTAGAAGAGTACAATCAAAAATGCCGCGAAGCCGTATTGCGCTATAAAGACAAATGGGATGATATCACCCGCAAAATGGGTTACTGGGTGGATCTGAATGATCCCTATATCACTTTCAAAAATGAATACATTGAAACACTCTGGTGGCTGCTGAGTGAACTCTATAAAAAAGGGTTATTGTATGAAAGTGTGAGTATCCAGCCTTATTCCCCCGCTGCCGGTACAGGGTTGAGTTCTCATGAACTGAATCAGCCGGGCACTTACAAAGATGTAAAAGATACCAGTTGCGTGGCCATGTTCCGTGCCGTACAGGATGCAAAAAGCAAATTTCTGCACGATGCTGTTCATGGTGCCGAAGTTTTCTTCCTGGCCTGGACCACCACTCCCTGGACCCTTCCTTCTAATCTTGGATTAACGGTTGGCGGCAATATTGATTATGTCC
>DAORJS010000346.1:0-3223 GCA_035439185.1 Chitinophagaceae bacterium | reverse complement strand
GGAAAAAGATCCGGTCTTAATCGTGGCACCGGTACGAATGGAAGATCATGATACGGTTTCTTCCTTTTTTCAAACCATGGATTTTATGGTGCTGCAGACCATCACCGGAGCCATGGTCCATCGGCGGATCATGAGTATGTGCAATGGAGCTAATCTTGCGTACCGTAGATCTGTTTTCAATGAAGTCGGAGGATTCTCTGGAATTGATCATATTGCTTCGGGCGATGATATGTTGCTCATGCATAAAATCAGGAAAAAATATCCAAACCGGATCGAATACCTGAAATCAACAACAGCCATTGTAGACACCCTGCCCCAACCCGGATGGAGATCCTTTTTCAGACAACGTATTCGCTGGGCCAGTAAGGCAGGTAATTATGAAGATAAATCCATTATGCCGGTGCTGCTGCTCGTCTATCTTTTCAATGCGGCTTTCCCAACCTTACTGATCGGCGGTTTTTATGATCCGGTTTACTGGCACTGGCTCGGATATGCCTGGCTGGGAAAAACCATGGTGGAATGGCCGCTGTTTATTGCAGGGGCAGTTTTTTTCGATCGCAGGTATACCATCTCTTTCTTTCCGCTTTTTCAACCCCTGCATATTGCTTACACTTTAATTTCCGGTTTACTGGGACAGATTGGCCATTATGAATGGAAGGGAAGAAGGGTTCGCTAATTTGGATTCAGCATTTCAGCTTAACTTCCCGGCATGACGAATAATCAGTCATACAGCCATGCAGCCTGGAAAAGGCTGAAAAAGAACAAGGGGGCCATGTTTGGACTGGTTATTATTATCATCTCCCTGCTGGTGGCTGTCTTTGCCTATTTCTTATCTCCCGACCCTTCCCCCAATGCCAACCGTATTATATTGGAAACCGGGGGAAACCGGCCCGGCTTTTCGCAACAGTTCTTATTGTTGAAAAAGGAAAAAACGGTTCAGACCCCCGGCTTTCTCAAACAACTGATCGGAGGTAAGGAAGACCGGTATTATTATATCCCGGTCAATCAATATCAAATAAAGGGAGATAGTATCTATGCAGATAAATATATAGATGAGGGAGTCAGTGAGCCCATCGTTTATCCGCTTTCCCGTACAGCTTCCACCCCCGTGGTTCGTCAAAAATATCTTTTAGGAACGGATAAATACGGAAGAGATATTCTTGGCCGGATCATCATTGGCACCAGGGTAAGTCTGAGTGTGGGTTTGATCACCGTGATCATTTCACTCAGCATTGGTTTATTACTGGGATCATTGGCCGGATACTACCGGGGAAGAACCGATGATGTTATCATGTGGTTCATCAATGTAATCTGGAGTATTCCCACCCTGCTCCTGGTCTTTGCCATTACCTTGGCATTGGGAAAAGGATTCTGGCAGGTATTCATCGCCATTGGATTAAGCATGTGGGTGAATGTGGCCAGGCTGGTAAGGGGACAGGTACTGGCCGTTAGGGAACTGGAATATATTGAAGCCACAAGAGCATTGGGTTATTCAGGAATCAGGACCATCGTCAAACATATCTGGCCCAATATCATGGGACCGGTACTCGTGATTGCCGCCTCTAATTTTGCTGCAGCCATTGTAATTGAAGCGGGACTGAGTTTTTTGGGAATCGGGGTACAACCTCCGCAACCCAGCTGGGGGCTCATGATCAAGGAGAATTATAATTTCATCATCACCCAAAATCCCATGCTGGCATTGGCTCCCGGGTTCGCCATCATGCTCCTGGTGCTGGCCTTCAATCTCCTGGGAAATGGATTAAGAGATGCGCTGAATGTGCGTTGACTTATTTTCTGGAATAACGGTAACTACCCGACCAGGTATTCGTGGGTTTACTGTTGGAAGTAACTTTAATATCCACCACACATACTGCTGTTAATGGTGTATTGGTAATTGAGAAATTACTGGTAGCAGATGAAGTGCTGTTGATGGTCTGGCTAAAATGCTGCACACCGGTATCTTCTCTTTTCGCTGTTACTTCTATTTTCACCCCACCGGAAGGCATGGCCGATGTAATTGTAACGGACAGATCAAAGGGTCCGAGCGAAGGCGCTTGTACCGAGCCATTGGCAGGAGTAGTAGTTACAGCCAGATTAGCTTCCGTGGTACCACCGCCACCACCACCTCCGCCGCTTTTTTTGCAACCGGAAGAAAGGAGTACAGTACTCAGAAAGAAGAGGGCAAGAAAGCGGAGCGCAGTTTTCATGATTCGTATTATTATCAAGGTTCAAGATAATCAAAAAATGGCCTACCCAAAAATTTTTACCTGTCTGTTGAAGCTCTCTTCCAGAGAGATAAAAGTCTCGGTCCGCTCTATTCCTTTGATTTTCTGTAACTGATCATGTAAAACAAACCGCAGCTGGTTGATGTCCTTGCAAACGATCTCAGCAAACATGCTGTAATTTCCGGTGGTATAATTCAGGCGGACAATCTCGGGTATCTTCTGTAATTCCCGGGCAACGGTATCATAAAGGGAGCTTTCTTTCAGGTAAATACCAATAAAAGCAATTACATCATAACCCAGCAGGCGCAGATCTGCCTTCAATCGGGTACCTTTGACCACTCCGGCCTCTTCCAGTTTTTTGATCCGGACATGGATGGTGCCCCCGGACACAAAGAGTTTCTTGCCCAGATCTGCATAGGAGATCTCAGCATTCTCCATCATGTGGTGGATGATCTGCAGGTCCAGTTTGTCGAGATTCAATTTTGCCCCCATATTTGCCATTGATATTTGATGAATTGTTTGTAAAAAACGAATTTATTGAATAATATCTAATATTATAAAATTTTTATTAGAAAATTTGGAATCAAAAGACGATTGAGCGTATATTTGTATTGTTAACCCGGTCACACGGGAAAGATCTTAAAAATTGTGGGGTGATGAAATGGCGTAAGCCTGGCAGACATGCCCTCTTGTCTCGGGGGTGAGGATCACCCGCCTAAGCTTCGGCTTCGGCGGGTAAACAGGATAAACGTAGTATAGAGCCGTTCCCACAGCAATGTGGGTGCGACCAGGGTCGACCACTGAACTTTGTACTATAGCTAACTGCCTCGTGAAGGTTCGAACCCTTCCCCTACAGCGAACAGGCCCCCCGGAATCGGGGGGCCTTTTTATTTGAGGAAAAATGATCCCCCGATAGCTATCGGGGGTTCAACGAACAATGCTCAATTTTCAAGTTGCCGGAGGTATTCATCAGTAATGTTGCCAGAGTATTTATCATT
>DAORJS010000345.1:0-3257 GCA_035439185.1 Chitinophagaceae bacterium | reverse complement strand
GTAAACATAAAATCTGTAAAAGAGATCATTCTTGGGACAGATTAAAGACGAAAGACGAGGGATGAGAGACAAAAGACGGTTTCTTTCTTCTTTCTCTTGCTTCTTCTTTCCCCTTTCCCTTACTAAAAACCGTGATAGATCAGACAAGTGAAAATCTGTTGGGCAGATTGCATTTCAATTGAACTGTACTTTTTTTTATTTCAACCGGAACTCATACGCCAGCCTTAAAGCGACCAGCCCCCTGGGTTTGTCAGTATTCCAGACTTCATGGCGGATGCTCAGGTCCAGACTGTTCCGGTTTTTGCCGGTAATCAGTTCATCACCGATGGAAAAGGCATAAATAAATCCATTGCCTGTGCGAAATCTGGATTGCTGTATCCAGCCACCTTCACCACCAATATAAAAATTACCCAGGTAATAGCGAAGACCTGCTTTGATGGGGAATCCTATGGCAGGGTCTGCATCCGGGTTGAATATATCATTCCGCTTGCCAGCTAAATGATACCATCCGGTACCAATGGTAAAACTGGTATGCTTGTGAAAAAGATATTCCGCTTTCAAAGAAAAACCATAGCCCCAGCCATGGGTGGTCCGGAAATTGTTTTCCGGATATATCAGGTCTGAACCCACACTTAAGTTCCAGGTCTTTTTACTGTTGATCTGCCCGATTGTCATCATTGGTATGACAAAGAGAAATAGTAAAAGCAGTTTTTTCCTTTCCATACCTTCATAACAATCGGCCGTAATTTTTGGTTCAAAAAAAATTACAACTTACCAGCGGGCTACAATCTTAAAGTTGATCAGCCTAGGCGTCAACCGGTTGGGCAGGAGGTAGGTGGTGTTCGAAAAATCCTTGACAAATAAATAGGAAATGGTATTGGCCCGGTCAATTACATTGAATATTTCCAGACTGGCCCAGATATTGTCAAAATTGCGGAAGGGAGAATGACTCCGGCGCTTGCTGCGGTTTTCATCCATCAGCAAGGCACTGAAACCAATATCGGCACGGATATAAGGATTGATAAATGCTGCATTGCGATACTTAACTGAACCGGGAATATTATAAGGGAGATTGCTGCCATAGAGCAGGTTGAGATAGACTTTGAAGTTCTTATTCGTGGACAAATAATCCGAGAAGTACATGCCAAATGTGATCCGGCGGTCCGTAGGCCGGCGCAGATAACCGTGCTGTGTAATACTGCTGTCAATAGGCTGGTTCAATGAATCCAGCTTGTAAACTTTGAAGAAATCATTTTCGATATCCTCTCCGGTCTTCATAATGCCCAAGGTAATCCAGCTTTCCGCATCAGGTACCAGTTCCCCGTTCAACCGCATTTCCAGTCCGGCCGCATAGGCTTTGGCATTGTTCTCCCCGAAATAACGCAGCCTTACATTGTCAATATCATAAGGCACTACATCGGTCATGTGTTTATAGTATATTTCCGTGGTCCAGCGCATGGGACGGTTATTCAATCCGATAAAATTATAATCGAAGCCGGCCACGCCCTGCCAGCTCTTCTGTGCTTTTAATTCCTTGTTGACAGATCCGTCAAACCTTCTCAGCTCCCGGTAAAAAGGCGGCTGATGATAGGCCCCGAATGCAGCACGGAAGATGATATCTTTTTTGCCACCGGGTTTCCAGCTGGCTCCAATCCTCGGTGAGATCAGCATTTCATTGTTGAGGGAATTGTAATTGAAACGGACACCAACCGTGATCGTGGTGGACTTAACTGAATCACCGAGTAGAATATTATCCTGGATATATCCTGAAAATTTATTGATATCCAGACTGGCAGCCGTTTTCAATACTTTGTTGAGACGAAGCAAATCGGGTTGATATGGCAAACTATAACCGGCAGAATCCTGGAACTCCCATTCATTGAGCCGGTCATTGATTCTTGATCTGTCGAATGCCAGTCCCCATTGAAAAGCATGATTACCCTGGTCATAATTTCCTTTGTGCGAAACATTCCAGTTCTCAATATTCAGGGTATTCCGGGCCCAGGTCTGGTAAACACCAGCCCCCAATGGATTTACGATGGCACCATAGGTAGGATTGCGCTGATCAAAATCCCTTTCTCCAAATAAATAGGCCCCGATGATGTCGAGATTTTCTTTTTCATCATTCTCAAAACGGGAAGCCATCCATTTCAGTTTCAGTTTACGACTGACCTGATTGGTCAATGAAAACCCCAGCATATTGGTCTGGTACTGGTCCTTTTCCCTTCCTTCAAAAAATACATCAATTCCTACTGTCGTACTGAAATAAGGAGAGATGACCGAACTGGTGAGCTGACTGCTTTGCGGAATCAGGGTAAAACGGGTTTGGGAAATATTGCTGAGTAATTCTGCCTGCCATTTCGGACTGAACTGGTAGGTCAGCAGGGCCTGGAAATCAGAAGAGGAGGGTACATAGTTACCCTTGGTTTCCTGACGGCTTAATAAGTTCCGGTTGCTCCGGTTACGGATACCGAGAAGGTAGCTGAATTTATTTTTTTTATCGGCACCCTCCAGTTGCAATCCCTGTTCCAGGATACTGATAAAGGCCGAGCCCCCGAATTTCTTTGGTTTCTTGTATTGAATATCCAGTACACTGCTCATTTTATCACCATGCCGGGCCTGGAAGCCTCCATTGTAAAAACTGATACTGCGCACCATTTCCGGATTGATAAAACTCAACCCTTCCTGCTGGCCGCTGCGGACCAGATATGGCCGGAAGATTTCGAAATCATTTACATAGATCAGGTTCTCATCATAACTGCCACCTCTAACCGAATACTGGGAAGTCAGTTCATTATTGGATCCTACAAAGATCTTGATCAGACTTTCCACCCCGGTTACTGCGGATGGTAAATTCAGAATAGTTTTTGGATTGGGTTTGATCAGTCCGGCCTCCCGGCGCTCCCGCTGATCAGTCACGATGACTTCTTCAAGTGTTTTTTCTCCTTTTTCCAGACGGATGCTGATCACTTCTTCTTCATTTTCATTCAGCATGAAATTCTTCTGTTCCGTATTCCTGCCCGCATAACTGAACACGAGAGCAAAAGCTTTATCAACCGGTACTTTGATGCGGAAATAACCTGAGTCATTCGTGAGGAAGCCCTTTGATTGTCCGAGAATAATAATGGAAACACGGGAGAGGGGCCGTTCATTTTCGTCCAGTACTTTACCGGAAACATAGGCCGATTTACCCGCTTTTTCTGCAGGCGGGTTTTGGGAATAACTGATAACAGTAATGAACAGGAGAAATGCAGTCA
>DAORJS010000344.1:0-3267 GCA_035439185.1 Chitinophagaceae bacterium | reverse complement strand
TGGGAGAGTAGGTAGCTGCCATATTCATTTAGCCCTGACAATTTTTGTCGGGGCTTTTTTTTTATCCTTTGCCGATGGTATTACACAATCCCCACAATACTGTGGGGATGGGAGAGTAGGTAGCTGCCATATTCTTTTAAAAAAGCCTTTCAGAAATGAGAGGCTTTTTTTATGCTTATTTGTGAAGTTGGAAAGTTGACAAGTTGGTAAGTTGGCAGGAGGCGGTGGTCTGGGTTGTTACGGTGTATTGAGGGATTAGGCGTTTTGTGAAGTTGGTAAGTTCGCAGGGTTCATACTGCACCTTTATTCCTCCCCCCATCCCCTAAAAGTGAAAGAAATTCGATAGTCGATAGTTGATCATCGGAAACCCAATATCTAATTCCTAATACCTAATATCCCAATAACTCAATATCTCAATATCCCTATCTCTCAAAAATTAATTAGCCGGCTTCATCCTTACCAACTTTTCAACCTATAAACTTTCCAACTTTCAAACAACTCCCTATTCTTGCCTATCTTCATACAATGTCAAAGAAAGAGCGCATCATCATCTTCCTCCTGGCCTCTATCAATTTCACCCACATCCTTGATTTCATGATCATGATGCCCCTGGGTAATTACCTGATGCCCTCCTTTGATATCAGCCCCAGACAATTCAGTATTCTCCTGGCTTCCTATCCCATCAGCTCCTTTATCGCCGGTATCGTTATGTTTTTCCTGGCCGACGGCTTCGAAAGAAAAAAATTATTACTGACCACATACGTAGGCTTTGTTATTGGCACCGCTGCCTGTGGACTCGCCCAATCCTATGAATTGCTGCTCGTGGCCCGTATTGTGGCAGGAACATTCGGAGGGATCATTGGCGGACAAATCCTCGCCATCATCGGTGATCTTTTTGTTTATGAAAGAAGGGGTACCGCCATGGGTGCCGTCATGAGCGCATTCGCCATCGCCTCATCTGTTGGAGTCACATTTTCCCTTTACCTGGTGGATATTTTCAAAGACAACTGGCATATGCCATTTCTCTTTGTAGCATTGCTGGCCGCCGTGATCTTCCCGCTTTGCTGGATCCACCTGCCCGTACTGAATAAACACCTTGCCCCTAAATCAGAAACCGGACAAAGAAACCGGCTCAAAGAATTTTATCAGGTCTATGCCGATAAAAGAACCGGCCTCGCCCTGCTGTTCTCCGGTATCATGATGATGGGACATTTTCTGATCATCCCCTTTATTACTTCCTATATGGAGTTCAATATGGGATATCCCAAGTCGGTGATCCCGATTGTATATATGGTAGGAGGGGCCGCCTCACTGATCGCAGCTATTTATCTCGGAAAATTATCAGATAAAGTTGGAAAGCTTACCGTATTCAGTTACTGTGTGCCGCTCTCTTTTGTATTTGTGATCCTGCTGACCAACCTGCCGGTACTCCCTTTCTCCATCGTACTGTTATTCTTCGCCATCTGGTTTGCCCTCGCTACCGGACGCGCCGTGAGCTCTCAGACCATGGTCACCGGAGTAACCGATGAAAAAAACAGGGGAAGCTTTATGAGCCTTAACAGCAGCACACAGCATCTTGGCACCGGAGCGGCTGCATTGATAGCCGGATTGATCGTAAGCGAAAATAAAACATCCGGTAAACTATTAAATTACCAATGGGTAGGTTACCTGTCAGTGGCTGTACTCCTGATAGCTTTTTTTCTAGGCCGTTTTCTTTTTAAACATTCCGATGGCCGTCAGTCTCAACGTACCCGGTAAACAGGATAGCGCATATGATCCGGCTCGTACCAGGGAGATTGCTGGTAAACATAATTCAACTGGGCCCTGCCACTTTTCGCAAAAGCCGTATCTGTTTTTCTTAACTGGTCCATCTTACTGACCAGCTCCGGATTTTTTTTCAGATAGTCTGCAGCAATATCTTCAAACGCATAAGCGGAATAACCTTCCTTCTGTCCCAATACCGCATCAAAATAATTCCAGGCAAAATAAGAATCCTCCGCCTGCGGCTCAAGGGTTTCAATCAAAAAACGATTGGCTGCCTGGTTCATGGGAATATACCAGTCGCCCTTCCTGAAAGTGATGGGCTGTTCTGTAAGGCTGATTTTTACATCCGTATTCAGGTGGTGCATTTCATATTGTCTCGGTAATGTTTTGTAATCATCAATCCTGTACACTTCTACCGTGATCACCGTATCTTTTTTCAGCTGTGTCATCTGTACTTTGTTCAGTTGCAGCAATGCAGTTATTTTCCACCATCCCTGTGGAATAATATAGGCCCTTGGTTTTTTTACCGTTGATTTTACTGTGTATGTATTGTAAATCTTTACTGTTTTCTCAAATGGTTTGCTTCTGTCATAATACAATCTCGGTAATCCTGATACCTCACTGGGCTTTCTTCCGGCTTCAAAACCTTTATACAGTACTTCTTTGTATTGCGTACGATCCAGTGCCCAGCTGATCGGGAATTCTGCCTGTATTTTCACAGCATCTTTTGTTTGCTGCCGCAGACTCCTGATCGTAGCGCTATTGCTTGAAGTGAATTCAATAAAGGATTGCATCAATGCATACGTGCCTTTCACCCGCTGATCATAAGGCTTCAGCATATGTGTTTCGGGAACAAAGGAGAAACAATGCCAGAGTGCGGCAAATCCGCTCACATAACGCGGACTATCCCAGTATTCCGGCCAGCCATTTTCGGGAGTATCTCCAAATGAATTGACATAGGGTACCAGATCAAAACCCTTTGTTTTCATGGCACCATATAGCGCCGGTTCAAATTGATTCTTCAGGTATTCACCCATCGGCCCTCCGAGTTTACTGTTCTGCGTACTCAGCAGGGTCATCACATGCTGGTAATCGGCTCCATTGCTCACATGATTATCTACAAAAACATCCGGATCCAGTAAATGAAAAATTTCGGTCAGTGCTCTTGCATCTTTTGAATCACATTTAATCATATCCCGGTTCAGGTCCAGGTTCTGTGAATTACCCCTGAATCCAAACTCTTCCGGGCCATTCTGGTCCACCCGGTAATTGGCACTGCGGTTTAAACAACCACCGATATTATAAACAGGAATAAAGGCAATAACGATATTGTCAGGTATTTTATACTTTCCTTCCACAATATCCCTGGCCAGTAACATACTCGCATCAATACCATCGGGTTCACCGGGATGAATACCATTATTGACCAGGATGATCCGCTTATTATTCTTCCGGATTTGCTCAAAATTATAATCACCATTATTAGCCACTACAGCCAGGTGC
>DAORJS010000343.1:0-3269 GCA_035439185.1 Chitinophagaceae bacterium | reverse complement strand
CCGGCGTTACGGTTTTTGTTTTGAGGTCAATAGTCTTATCGGCCGGACCCGCTTTACTGAATCCGTTTTCCACTCCCACAATTTTATTTTTCTCAACAACGATGGTCATATTGTTTTTGGGCTCATTACTGATACCGTCAATCAGACTGCCACACCAGATCAGGGTTTTCTGGGCAGGAAGCAGGAGGCTGGAGCAGAGGAGCAGGAAAAGAAAAAATAATTGTCGCATAGAAAAAATTGTATCAACTAAAGTAAACAATTGCTTTTGAATTGGTAATTTAAGATATGAATCGGAAAAAAGGCTTGCTGCTTTTATTGATCCCTCTTGTCTGTTTCACCGCCTGTAATCAACATCCGGGAATAGGGTTTACCGAAAAAACTTATACTCTGAAAAGAGAAGAAATCATCCGCATCCCCGAACTGGATTTGCAGATCAGTAATAAAGGCTGTGGCCGGCAATGGACGGAGAATAGCGAAACTCCATTTTGTGAACTGGAACTCAAAGCCGCCGATACTACTATTCGTTTTGGCCGGTCTTTTGCTCCGGTTTACTTCAGGAACCTGGAAATTAAAGTGATGCAAATGAATCCCTGGAACCGGGAAGAAGACAGTATCCCGCCCGGCGGATGCCAGATCTGGATTCATAAATTACCGGATACGGCCCGTTAAAGGCTACCGGGCCTAAATGCATAGATCTTCCGGTAGGTTTTATTCACCCGGAACTCAATATCAATAGAACCGGTAAGGGTAAAGCCATTCTTTTGCAGCAATTGAATCATTTCCTCCGGCATCAGCATGGGTAATTTACAAACCCCATGTTTCTGACCTGATTTACGGGGCACTGCTTCATCAATATAAAGGATCCCGTCTTTTTTGAGTTTCCTGCGGAGATCAGCCAGCATTCCTGCCTGATCTGTGAATTCATGAAAGCTGTTTATGATCATGATCTTGTCAAAAAACTGTTCCGGTAAGCCCGTGCTATGTTCAGTTCCCAAAACCATCTGATAGGTACTGGTCATCGGTTTCCCACGCAGACTATCGTAATAATGCCAGGCAAAAGCGGTCTGACGCGGGTTAAAAAAGCTGGTATCAATATCCTGCAGGTAAAAATCAATACTATCTGAGGCAGCGGCATACATGGCCTCCCAGTGGGAGCATTGTGCACCAATGCTTGCCACCTGCTGCCCAGGCCTGAATTGATAGAAATCAAGTTCCACCTGTTTTTGCCGGTAGAGATCATCCATGGAACGGTAATAAATACCGCAATAGCCCTTGATCATCTGCATTTTTTGAGCTTTTGTCCCCAAAGAGAAGAGCAAAAACAACAGGAAGAATACCCCTGGCATTTTCCGGTAAAAACTAATCCTTGTTTTTTCCACAGCGTTCATTGTTATTTCTATATAACGGAAATATCGTGTAGTTTTGCATGACCTCCCGGATATTTTACAGGTTCTGATGTATTTCTTTTCCGCTGGTCAAATGGACTGGGTTTTATCATCATTTCATAAAGGTTTTCATTCAGTACGCAAATAACCATTTGTATGGCTAAGTATATTTTTGTTACCGGTGGAGTAACTTCTTCCTTGGGTAAGGGCATCATTGCTGCATCACTGGCCAAATTATTACAGGCCCGTGGCCTTCGGGTGACCATCCAGAAATTTGATCCCTATATCAATGTGGATCCCGGTACACTGAACCCCTATGAACACGGGGAATGTTTTGTGACTGAAGATGGTGCCGAAACCGATCTGGATCTCGGACACTACGAGCGTTTCCTGAATATTTTCACATCACAGGCCAATAACGTGACCACCGGTCGGATATATCAGACTGTGATCAATAAAGAAAGGGAAGGGGCTTACCTCGGAAAGACCGTTCAGGTTGTTCCGCATATTACCGATGAAATTAAGAGAAGGATGCAATTGCTGGGTCAAAGCGGAGAGTTTGATATTGTGATTACTGAAATCGGAGGCACGGTAGGGGATATCGAAAGCTTACCTTTTGTGGAAGCTGTTCGTCAGCTGCAATGGGAATTACCGGAGGAAGATTCTGTAGTAGTACACCTTACTCTGATTCCCTACCTGAAAGCCGCCAAGGAATTAAAGACCAAACCCACCCAGCACAGTGTGAGAATGCTGAGCCAGGAAGGGGTACATCCCGATATTATTGTTTGCCGCACAGAAAAAACCCTGAGCCCTGAACTTCGCCGTAAGATTGCCCTTTTTTGTAATGTAAAGCCTGAAGCTGTGATTGAGGCTGCCGATGCCCCGACCATTTACGAAGTGCCGGTGCTGATGATGCGGGAAGGACTGGACCTGATCTGTCTGAAGAAAATGAATATCACCGGATACAAGGAGCCTGAACTGAGCAAGTGGAAAGAATTCCTGGATAAACTGAAATATCCCAAGGGAAAAGTCAATATTGGATTGATCGGAAAATATATCGAACTGCAGGATGCTTATAAGTCCATTCTCGAATCCTTTATTCATGCAGGTGCCATGAATGAGTGCAAAGTGGAAATCGTGAATGTACACAGTGAGTTTATTACCGATGATAATGTATCAGAAAAATTAGCAGGTCTTGATGGTCTGCTGGTAGCACCAGGATTTGGTCACCGGGGGGTGGAAGGAAAAATTGTGGCTGTTAAATATGCCCGCGAAAATAAACTGCCTTTCTTTGGTATCTGTCTGGGTATGCAAATGGCCGTGATTGAGTTTGGCCGGAATGTACTGGGATTAAAAGATGCCCATTCCACCGAAATGGATCCTGATACCAAAGAACCTGTGATCGACCTGATGGAAGAACAGAAAAAAGTGACAGCCAAGGGAGGTACGATGCGTTTGGGTTCCTATCCCTGTACTTTACAGGAAGGATCATTGGCCATGCAGATTTACGGCACCCCGCAGATCAGCGAAAGACATCGTCACCGTTGGGAATTCAATAATGCTTATCTCGATCAATACCAGAAAGCAGGCATGGTGGCCAGTGGTAAAAATCCCGGCACCGGACTGGTGGAGATCATCGAATTACCCGGACATCCCTTCTTTATCGGAGTTCAGTACCATCCTGAGCTCAAAAGCACGGTGGAAAACCCCCAACCCATCTTTGTCCATTTTGTAAAAGCCGCCAAAGCCTATGCAGAAAAGAAGCTGGAGGTGAAGAACCCTTTGTTGCAAAGTGAGATGATTTGAGGAGGTTGAGAAGTTGAGGAGTTGAGAGGTTGAGTGGTTGAGAAGTTGAGTGGTTGAGTAGTTGAGATGTTTAGGAGT
>DAORJS010000342.1:0-3273 GCA_035439185.1 Chitinophagaceae bacterium | reverse complement strand
CGAGTTTGAAATAAACCAAATCTTTATAATTTTATCATTCTCAAATTCGTAAATGTTCACTGCATAAAATGGCTCACCTCTTCCTGTTACTTTTTGCTTTATAATGGCTTTGTTCCCGACAATAAATATATCAGATATTATAATTTTGTTTTGGGGATATTTTTCAAATGTTTTCGGATAGCGGGCAATCAGGTCCTCCACCGTGGAATCACGGAGTGTATTTGGAAATTCGTAAACTTTCACACTGTCCGAATGAAATTTCTTCATTACTGCCCAGTCTTGCCGGTTATACGCGTCATTTTTTTCATGTATGATATTTTTGATGGTTTCGTCCGAAGTATTGGAGAGGCTTTGAGAATAAATGGTCTCATTGCCAAACAATAAAAGTGTAAGGATTATCAGTATTTTCATCTGCTTAAACTTGATTATAATATAAAGAGAAACTCCCTGGGTTAATAAAGTTAAAACCCTTTGATCACTGGCGCTGCTTGCCCTTCCCCCGGCAAAGGATCAATTATTTTTACCTGCATCTTCCCGGTTTTATTGTAACGGTTCAGCCAGCGTTTTAAAGCCGCTTCTGCCTCCTCTTTTGTATTGTAGCTGTTTAAGTCGTTGGTACTTCCGGTTTCATTGAGGCAGGCTTCTTTTACCCGGATGGCAAATGGAGTAAGGAGTTTGCTGAATTCTTCAGGGCTACAGGTGATTTGCTGAATCGGACTATGTGTGATCATATTGTTTTGGGAGGAACCGATATCCCTGAAAGGCCGGGAAAAAATAAAATAGAAATAGGTTTTGGGTGCTTCCTTTTTTGTGGTTGGAGTAACGGGGCGGTCCTCCTTTAAATGTAAAGTGGTAATGGCATGCTGCAGACTTGAATCAGCCATCAGGTATTTATTCCGGAGCGAATCAAACCGGACTTTGTCATTCAGCGTTTTTTGTAATGTTTCTTCAACAAAAGCATAGTTCGTCATCGTCACCGGTGACTGTAAGAGCAATTTGATCCAGGCCCACATTTTCTCCTCGCCGATCTCTTTTTCGATGGCCGAGAAAATAATCGGGGCATAATAATACACATATAATTCCCGGTCTTTGTAGTCAGCTTTGGAACGGATCTTTCCAACTGGTACCGGATCCAGGTTTCGCAGGGCACTGACCTTGGATTTCATTTTTTCATCATACAGGGTTTTGCTGATCTGTTGCCTGGTAATTTGGAGTGCCAGAAATTCAGCGAACCCTTCAGATATCATATCCCCGATTTCGGAATTAAAACTGCGGACCCTTCCAAAATAGTAATGCGAAATTTCATGGGACATATAGTACAGGAATTCCGGCCCCTCCGTTTTGCTGATAAAGGATTTCATACCGGGATCCCATCCGACCTTCACGATGCTGGGATAAGAAGCAAATAACCAGGAATTATTTTTGGATACCGGAGTGGTTTGAATATAAGTCATCCTGCCTTTGTAAGGTATCCCCGATTTTTTCTCCAGATAATCCTGAAAAGAATGCAGGGTCTTCCCGAGTTCAGCTAATTCCTTTTCATTGGCATCCGGATTCAGGAAGTACTGGCCATTAATGGACACGGCCTTGTAATCACCGGCAAACAGTGTCAGGTCCTGTGCTGTTTTAACACTGAGTTGGGCCCGGGTTCCGGATACCGGCTCGCTTCCATTGAGATAAATCACTTTACAATCCACACAGCTGATATCGAGATCATAAGTAACGTTTTCATACCGGGTATCTGTTTTGATATCATAGAGAATCGGACACCAGGCACTTTGAATACCATCCGCACGCAGTGTTTTACCATTGAAAGCAATATTACCCCTCCAGTCCACAGCACTGGAGCTGTCAGTAATCACCGGAAACATCCCCTTATATTTAAAACGGATGGATCGGGGGAGGTATTTTCCGGATTCATTCCAGGCGGGTATATAATAGGCCAGTGATTCTCCGGAGGAAAGACTGTCATAAGGTGACTTATCATAAGCCAGCGGAAGCATCCCCGGCTCTGCATTTTTGATAAACTGAATATTCATCCCTGCATTCAGCCTGAGATAATAGTCCTTCAGCCTCGGCATATTTGAAATAACAAGGTCGCAGTCGATGGTGCCCTTCTTGATGGAAATATTGATCGTTCCCTGTACATGGGGTATGGTATCCTGTGAATAGGAGGCTACTGATAAAAGACAGCCGAAAAGCGGGTAAATAAGGGCGCGTAATAACATGGCAGGCAATTAATCCGGTTGTTGAATATATCTAAAAAGACTGTGTTCCTGAAATGATTGTTGTTCCTTATTGTAAAAACAAGCGCTGCTGATACAGCTGTTTTAACCTGGTCAGAAATTGAAACGGCTTTAGCCTGTGATTTATTATCTGTCAGGCGCCAAACAGGCAATAAACCTTTTTGGACTTACTGACAGGGTTACTGTAAGGCGAAATGGATACTCTAACAGGTCTGCTGTAGCAGGCAAAGCGAATAAAGGTGTACACATAGAGGTACCGGCGGAGAAGAATTGTTATGAAAGGCTTCTGTTTCTTTTACTAAAGTCAATAATACCCCAGCTTGACCAAAATACAATTAACGGTACCAGCCATGCGGCAAAGTCTGAGTAAAGAAAAGCGTCGTCTTCATTTGAAGTAATTTTTTTAAAGAAGCCCATTCCAAACTTATCAATCAGCCTTACCGTAACAAAATAAGAAGCGCATATAAAACTGCTGATCATAAAGCGTTGATGAAGCTGAATGCGTTTTTTCTTGATAAAAAATATTGCCAGCGAAATAAAAATCAACCATAATGCGGTGTTCAGGAATTGGGATTTCTTACAGCTGGCACATAAATTATCCTGAATGATGAAGTAGAGGCTAATAATGCATAACAATGAAGCAGCAATAAATATTTTCCCGAGTTTGCGATGGGTGGATAAATGTTTGTTTCGGAAAGCGGGAAGAAATTGAAATATTCCTGTGGAATAAACAATGACTCCGGAAACTATATGCAGTACGAACCACAGCTGGTCGGTGAAACTGGTCTTACCCATATATTCAGGAATGCCGTCGCTTAAGTATTTGAATTTCGGAATAAGAAAGTAAAAGAAACAAACAAAAAATAGCATCCAGAACAGGAGTCTTAGCGCTTTATATATCATTTTAAAACTGTTTTTAATTATGCCTGTAATTTGAAAATCTTGCCTCTCCAACGAGTCTCCTCTAACAAACAAACCGGTTTGAGGAAAATGCAAAGAGGGATTCGTTGGGTTAAGATGTATAGCG
>DAORJS010000341.1:1799-3292 GCA_035439185.1 Chitinophagaceae bacterium | reverse complement strand
AATTAAAGTCTGCTTCGATCTTATCATATAGGGTTGATAACCTCGACACTTCTCCTGTATCCGATTCTGTAATCCGGATATAGGCGTTCATTGCTGTATCGTTATTGTCAGAAAGTGTTTTTTCAAAATCTTTTTCGATGGTTGTTTTCACCCGACGATTCTGTAATATATTTTCAAAATATCCTTCAGCATCATTCCACCGGTAATCGATATAGTGGGTGGTCCAGTATATCAGAAAATTCAGTCTTTCAGCGTCTTCCACAATACCATCCGTTTTCAAAGGTGTGAGTGTTCCGTCCTTATCCGGCACTTCCAGATCGGCCCGGATCAGTTTGCGGATCAGGTCCAGATAAGGGGCATTATTAAAATCATATCGATTGTACCTCGGCCGGTTGTGAAACCAGGAGGCAGCGATCCAGAGCAGTGCTTCAGGTCTTTTCTGGGCCAGGAACCCATCGATCTGATTGGCATAGTACCAGAATGAATAGGAGTTGATACCAATGGTGGTATCTATCCGCTGCTGATCCATGAATCCCAGTTCATTCAGTTCATAGTCGGTTCTCCATTGTTGAAGTGGGGTCATTAAATAACAGCCCGTAAGTTCATCGTATTGCAATTTTGGGTCACTGAGCAGATGAATGACCTCTTTGGCTTTTTGTTTTTCGGTGATTTGAAATTCTCCTGGCAATAGCAGCAGGTTTTCCTCAATGATCCGCAACGCAATGCTTTTGACTGAGGGTCTCAGGACATGATACCCCAGCATTTCAATGACCTGCGTACTGTCATCCAGATAACCTGCCATCCGGATAAGGGCATCTTTATCGCCTTTGATCACTTTGGTCTCCAGTTGATATAGTTGCTTCAACACATCCTTTTCCTGGCCTTTACAGATCAGCAATAGGAAAAGCAGGGGGAGTAAAATTGCCGTTTTCCGCATTACAATGGGTGTGTTGAATAAAAAGCCGCAAGATTCGGGCTTTATTTATCAGGATTGTTCCCGGTTACAATCGTCAATCCTGTCTAATTTAGGTTAACTTCGCTTTTTTTAAAAATACCCACATATTGCGATTTACCGAATTCAATTTTTTACCCGAGCTCTTAGAAGGCATTGAAGCGTCCAACTATGAAACCGCCACCCCCGTACAGGAACAGGTGATTCCACCCATCCTGGAAGGAAGGGATGTAATTGCTTCCGCACAGACCGGAACCGGAAAAACAGCTGCATTTTTACTGCCCGTGATGAACCGTCTCTTGAAAAATCATGTGGACGGGCATACCGGTGCATTGATCGTGGTACCCACCCGTGAACTGGCGATACAGATATCACAACATATTGAAGGACTTTCCTACTTCACCCATCTCAGTTCCATTGCGATTTATGGTGGAAGTGGCGGTGATAATTTTGTAGCGGAGAAAAAGGCACTTCAAAACGGAGCCGATATCATTGTCTGCACACCCGGCCGGATGATTGCCCATCTGAATATGGGATATGT
>DAORJS010000341.1:0-1699 GCA_035439185.1 Chitinophagaceae bacterium | reverse complement strand
GTGCAGAAAGCCTTTGTGATTTATGAGCCACAGAAGCTGCCCCTGATGAAGTGGATACTGAAAAACACGCCGTATAAAAATGCACTGGTTTTTTGCAGTAAGAAACAAACCGTAAAACAACTTCGCCGCGAACTGAAACAGGCTGGCTTTACCCTCGAAGAAATTCATAGTGACCTTGAACAGTCACAAAGGGAATCGGTGTTAAGCGCTTTCACCAGCGGACGAATTCCCTTGCTGGTGGCCACAGATATCCTGAGCCGGGGCATAGATATTGATACCATTGATCTGGTCATTAATTATGATGTACCAGGGGATGGGGAAGATTATGTGCACCGGATTGGCCGTACCGCCAGGGCAGAAGCCGATGGCGTGGCCTTTACCCTGGTGAGTGAAAAAGAGCAAAATAAATTTGCGGCCATTGAAAGACTGATTGAAAAAGAAATTGATAAAGCAGTGATACCGCCTGAATTAGGCCCTGCACCTGCCTGGCATCCCCGACAAAAAAGCAGCGGAAACAGACCAAAAGGACGATTTTATCGTTCTTCTAACAGTCGGAAAAAATAAAATAATTAATTTTAAGAATGCAGCTGACTACCACTCATCAGGTATTGAAAGCCATTGCTTTGTCCTTTTTTGCCCTGTCGGCTGTACTCTTTGTTCAGGCCCAGCCCAAAGACAATGGCGGTAATAAAGATTACCTGCTGAAGTCCAATTCCGTTCCCGCTAAAGATTCCCTGGATGCCACCGAAGAAAAACCGGTTAGCGGCGGCGCTGGTTCAGTAATGGCTAAATACGGCCGTTCGAATCAGTTATATGCCAATATGATTGATTCCCTTTCCAAAGTATTGTTCCGTTATCCACTCGTTGATTCTGCCGGATTAACCTATGCAGAGGAGTGGGTGGGTACTCCCAATATGGGTTTAAGAAGACCCAATTATGTCATCATCCATCATACTGCCAATAACAGTTGTGAAGAAACCTTGCGGGAGTTTACCCGTACCGGTGGAAGAGAAGCCAGTGCCCATTATGTGATCTGTAAAGACGGAACCGTGCATCATATGCTGAATGACCTGCTCCGTTCCCATCATGCCGGTGAAAGCAAATGGGGAAATAATACGGATCTGAATTCAAGCAGTATTGGTATTGAGATCGTCAATAACGGATTTGAAGCATTTACTGATGAACAGATCAGTAGCCTGGCCGTATTGCTTGAAAGACTCAAAGTTGCCTATAAAATTCCCGTAGCTAATTTTATCGGTCATGGTGATATTGCACCTACCCGCAAAGGAGATCCCAGTTCCAAATTCCCCTGGAAGCTCATGAGTGAAAAAGGATATGGACACTGGTGGGATGATACCACCGGGGTACAGGTACCCGATAATTTCGATTACCTGATGGGGTTACGTATTATAGGATATGATATCTCTTATCCTGCCTCGGCTGTTACTGCATTTAAAAGACATTTCATGAGTGAGAACAACGGAAACATGAATGCCGCAGTTCGCAAGATCATCTATGTACTTTACCGCAAATTTGAATAAGCCCTTCGTCAATTGTGTCGGATTCTGGTAACTTTACCGGATGAAAAAAAATATTTCCCTCTTTCTGTTATTGATTGTAACCGGCCTGCTGTATAGCTGTACACAGTCAAAACATGCTGCTACCAATAAAGTATATAAACAACAGGTAAAGGAATATG
>DAORJS010000340.1:1742-3293 GCA_035439185.1 Chitinophagaceae bacterium | reverse complement strand
GTGATCCGCCAACGATTTCACCAATACCCGGGGCAAGAATATCCATGGCAGCCACAGTAGGCTGACCAGGTGCACAATCATCATTTTGCCGCATATAGAATGCCTTGATGGCAGCGGGGTAGTTATAAAGGATCACCGGTTTTTTAAAATGTTTCTCCACGAGGTAGCGTTCGTGTTCGCTTTGTAAATCCATTCCCCAACCGGTAATGGGGTACTGGAATTTCTTTTTCTTATTATGATTGCTTTCTTTCAGGATTTCAATGGCATCGGTATAGGTCAGTCTTTCAAAACCATTGTTCAATACAAAGTCCAGTTTCTCCAGCAATCCCATTTCACTGCGTTTGTCCTGCGGTAATTGTTTTTCCTCATCAGCCAGTCGCTGGGCCAGGAATTCCAGATCCTCCCGGTTGTTTTCCATCGCATACCGGATGATGTATTGAATAAACTCCTCAGCCAGGTTCATATTATCTTCCAGATCATAAAAAGCCATCTCCGGTTCAATCATCCAGAATTCTGCAAGGTGACGGGCTGTATTACTGTTCTCTGCCCGGAAAGTGGGACCAAATGTATAGATCTCTCCAAAGGCGGTGGCACCTAATTCACCTTCAAGCTGTCCGCTCACGGTCAGATTGGTGGCGCGGCCAAAGAAATCCTGTTTGAAATCCACTTCTCCTTTATCGTTACGGGGCGTTTGATCAAATGGAAGAGTGCTCACCCTGAACATTTCACCGGCGCCTTCGGCATCACTGGCGGTGATGATGGGAGTGTGCATGTAAACAAATCCTTTTTCATTGAAGAATTTGTGAATGGCAAATGCTAATGCATGTCTTACGCGGAATACTGATCCAAATGTATTGGTGCGAAAACGGAGATGGGCAATCTCGCGAAGGAACTCGAGGCTGTGCTTCTTGGGCTGCAATGGATATTTCTCGGCATCACTATCGCCCAGTATCTCGATCTGAGCCGCTTTCAGGTCCATTTTCTGTCCTTTACCCAGCGAAGGCACAATGGTACCAGTGACTTTCATGGAAGCGGAAGTCGTGATTCTTTTGAGTAATTCCTCTTCCTGGGATCCCAACTCCACTACTACCTGCAAATTATTATTGGTGCTGCCATCGTTAAGAGCGATGAACTGATTATTGCGGAAAGTGCGTACCCATCCCATCACCGTTACTTCCTGTCCCTGCGGCTCCATGGCCAGCAATTCTTTGATCCTGATTCGCTTATTGAACATTGCTTATGTTTTGAGAGGGGCAAAGATAATCATTGGGTCACGAATTCCTTTTTCCTCATAACAGTACAATAATATTCCGGTCATTTTGCCATAACATCCGGCTAGTAATCTTGCGCACAAATGAACTGCATGAGATTTGTCCTGACTATATTGATCGCCATACCCGCTTTTCTCAGTTTATCCTGCAAAAAAGGTATCGAAACCCCGGTACCGGTTGAAGATGCTTTTAGTATCGCCGAAATAGGATCCATTGATGTGGGTGATCTGGGTGCCGCAGAGATCAGTGCATTTGATCCGGTTACCAAAAGACTTTTTAT
>DAORJS010000340.1:0-1642 GCA_035439185.1 Chitinophagaceae bacterium | reverse complement strand
GAATACATCACGGTATCTGCAGATTCAAAAACAGCCTGGGTTACCCTGCAGGAAAATAATGCCATTGCCCAAATTGACCTGAACACCAAAGCCGCTGTAAAAATTATGCCCCTGGGTTATAAGCATTATGGACTTAACCCTTATAAAATGGACCTGAGTGACCGGGATAATACCATTGCCTTTAATAAAACATGGAATGTAAAAGGGATTTTTCAGCCCGATGCCATTGCAGTTTTACCTTATAATGTACCCTTGCTTTTTACGGCCAACGAAGGGGATGCCAGGGAATATTCGGGCTATGCAGAGGTTAAACGAATCAAAGATATTTCGCTGGATCCATTCCGCTTTCAGGATGCTGCTGTGCTCCGGCAGGATGCGAATCTGGGCCGGCTGAATATTACCACCTCACAGGGGGATACCGATGGAGATGGCGATTTTGATGAGTTGTATTCTTTTGGTGCCCGCTCCTTCAGCATCTGGAATGGCCTGACCGGGGAACTGGTTTATGACAGCAAGAATGAACTGGATATGGCCTGTTCTGCTGCCGGTTTATATGATGATGGACGGAGTGATGATAAAGGGAGTGAACCCGAAGGACTTTGCATTGGAAAAGTGGGGAACAAAACCATCCTTTTTATCGGACTTGAAAGGGCTGATGCAATGGCCATGTATGATATTACCTATCCATATTATCCCGTCTTTATAAAATTACTCCGTACCGGAGATGCCCCTGAAGGTTTACTGTTTATACCGGCAGATCAGAGCCCTAACGGGAAGAGTCTGGTGCTGGTGAGCAGCGAAAACGACGGGCTGGTAAAAGTCTTTTCTACCAAATAAGCAGTTTGAAATCCAACAAGCAGGGCATTAGCTATTCCGGCTAATGCCCTCTTTTTCAGGTGAAAATCCTGAAATTTTTGTTTTTCCCCTTTTCTGTGTATAATTGCATCAGAAACAAGGCCGATTAATTACAGTTCCCCAAGGCTTTAGCTGATACTACCCGCCGAATCCATTCAATCATAAACCTTTATTCTCAAATTACTTAGACTGGTGACTGCGAGTTGTGATTAACCCTAAGAAGTATATATGTACGACATTTTGCAATTGAACGACATGCTCGTTCCTGAGCTGCTCGATATTGCTGAGCAGTTAAAAATACCCAATGCCAAAAAACTGAGTAAACAAGACCTGGTCTATAAAATTCTTGACAGTCAGGCCATTGCCGGTGCCAAAGGAGCCAAACCTGCAGATGATGGCAAGCGTAAACGAATTATAAAAACAACCACGGCCACCGGAAGTGAAGAAGCTGAAGTGGAAAGTGGTGATGAAGAAAAATCAATGAATAAAAAACCCAATATGCCTGTAAAGAAACCCGTACGTGCCGCTGCTGCAGAAGGAGAAAAACCTGTTCCGGTTAAAAAGCCCCGGAAGAAAGCCCATGAAGAAGAAGTGGCTGCAGCTCCTCAGGTCAATGAAGCACCTGCAGTAGAAAATGATAATAGTGATGTAGCTGAAATAATTGCTTCTGTTGCTGCTTCTTCCCAGCCTGCCCCGGAACCCAATCCGCAGGGCGCCCCCAAAGTTTATCCTGCCCGCCGTGAACAACAGTTTAATGTAGAGTTTGATGGGGTCATATTAAGTGAGG
>DAORJS010000339.1:0-3312 GCA_035439185.1 Chitinophagaceae bacterium | reverse complement strand
TCAATACCGGTATCGTAAATTCTTTTGGTGAATTCTGCCTTATCATCAATAGTGAGACCGAAAGAAGAAGTAGCCACCACCGGTACCCTGCCATTCACATATTTCACCACATGCCGGGTGAGTTCGAGGCGTTCGTCTTCGGTAATGCTGTACATTTCACTGCTCAGGCAGTTGGCAAAAAAACCTTTCACGCCGGCGGCCAGGTAAAAATCAATCAGGGTACTCACCGCATCCAGGTCAACCTTTGCCTTGAGGTTGAAGGGGGTGATCATGACCGGCACAAATTTTTTATCACTCATACGACAGCATTTACGGTATAAATTTCATTGATTACAGCCCATTTTCAATGCAGGATTTTGCTGTAAAACGGGACAATTTTACTGTTTTGCGACTGCCCGGGTCCGGAAGCGGCTGATCAGTAATCCGGTCAGAAAAATAGTCAGGGTACCCACTACAATAATCATGTTTTTATGCAGGGTACTTTTCAGGGGTTGGTAGCCCTCCCCCAGCCGGTCGCTGAAAGTCATCCAGAGAATAACAATAATACCAATAATCGTGGCCGTAACAGCGGAGGCGTTCTTTGCTTTTTTACTGATTAGTCCGAGTAAGAAGAGTCCTAGCATTCCACCCGCAAAAATACCGGAGAGTTCCCACCATGCATCGAGCAGACTTTTGGCCCCGATCATAGCCAATCCGGTTGCCAACCCGATCAAACCGAAAACCACTGTAGCTATATGCAGGGTGCGGAGTTGTTTTTTATCAGATATATCCCGGCGGACCAGTTTCTTATAAATATCCATCGTGAATACCGTGGCACTGGCATTCATATTACTGCTGATCGTACTCATGGCGGCAGAGAGAATCGCAGCAACAATCAATCCGATTAATCCGGTGGGTACCTTGGTCACCATAAAATGAGGCAGCACTTTATCACCAAAATCAGCCGGCTGCAGGGTGGCAGCCAGTTCCTGTATTTGCAGACTGCTGGCAGCTGCCGGTAATCTTTCAGCAGCCACTTTTAGTTTAACCGCATCCATCATTTCAGGATGTACCTGGTACCAGGAGAAAAGAGCAGCGCCAATGATAAAGAAAAGCAGGGAAGCCGGTACATACATCCAGACACACATCCAAACTGATTTGGCGGCTTGCTTTTCGTTTTTTGCAGTATGATACCGTTGAATATAATTCTGGTCCATTCCAAAATTATTCAGGTTGATAAAAAACCCATAGAGCAATACCACCCAGAAAGTAGCAGTGGTAAAATCCGGTTTAAAACTACCCAGGCTCATTTTATCGGCTGATGCAGCTAAGGAATAGGTTTGTTTCCATCCACCTGGGATTTCACGAATGATCAGGTATAGAATCAAGACCGCACCCAATGTTTTGAGAATACCCTGTGCCACTTCGGTCCAGATCACGGCTTCCATTCCTCCAAGTACGGTATAGATGATTATACAGATACCCATCACAATCATGATGGAAGCCATGCTGAACCCTGTCAGTGCCTGCAAACTTAAAGCCATGCCAAAAAAAATGGATCCCATCCGGGCAAATTGCGTCAGTAAAAAACAAACCACGGCATAGGTACGTGCCCAGGGGCCAAATCTTTTTTCGAGATGGGTATAAGCGGACACTTCTCCGGTGCTTCTATAAAAGGGAACAAAATATTTTACCGCCACCCAGGCTGCCAGGGGCATGGATAAACTAAACACAAAGGCATTCCAGTTGCTGCCAAATGCTTTACCCGGTACGCCCAAAAAAGTATTACTGCTTAAGAATGTAGCATAGATGGATAAGCCAATCGCCCATCCCGGAATTTTACCGGATGCACGGGTAAATTGTTCGGTATTCTTATTCTTTTTTGAGAACCAGAATCCGATACCCACCATAGCCAGCAGGTAGAGTGCAATAATCGAAATATCTATGATCGGAAGATTGTTCAATCGCTATGTTTAATCATCAGCCGTTTTACCTGCAGATGCAGTGATACCCGGCCATTTTTTATCAGTGATTTCTTTTAATTCCAGTTTTGAAGGATCCACCACCACATGTTTGATTTTCTCCCTTCTCCAGGTGTAGACAATATGTACGAGTCCGTCCTTTGTCTGTATGACAGAGGGATAGGAATACTGACTAATGGGTGAATCTTCCAGCACCAGGGCAGCCATCCATTGCTTTCCATCCTTACTGATTGCTACATTCAATGGGGTACGCGGACCCTTTCCCTTTACCCAGGAAGCATCAGGTAATAAATGATTATACACTAATAACTGTCGTCCATCCTGTAAAGTCACGGCATCGGTTCCTGAATTATTATTGGGAAGTGCTGATGCCATCATGACCGACCAGGTCTTGCCACCGTCATTGCTCCAGCTTTCATTGAGTGTTGTATTGCGGCTGCGGCAAAGAATTTGCATCCGGCCATCGCGGTAGCGAAGAATACTTGGCTGGATGGCTTCAATGGTTTTGCCATCATTGATCGCTGCTGTTTTGCTCCAGGTCTTTCCAAAATCAGGGGTGAATTCGATATGTGCTTTCCAACCATTCTTTTCAGTGCTGCTGGGACAAAGCAATACTCCATTCAAGAGAACCGGTTTGTTTTTTATTGGACCTAAGAATCCTTCCGGAAGTGCTTCTCTCTCCGACCAGGTTTTTCCATTGTCCTTGCTGCGTTTCATCCAGCCGGTCCAGCCTGCTACATTGGGGCCTATTTTATAAAACAATAACAACTCTCCATTGGGTACATAAAATAAAACAGGATTATAACAGGGATAGCGGAGCGTGTCATTCATCACCCCGTCAGCTACCATAGCGGGTTCTGTCCATGTACTATTTTTCAGGTGACTGGTCCAGATACAAACATCTTTATTGCCTTCCTTGGTTCCGCCGAACCAGGCGGCTACTAATCCTTCCGGTGTTTCTGCAATGGTGGCGGCATGACTTTCCGGAAAAGAAGCTCTTTCAAAAATGAATTGATCTCTGACGATGCCTTTCTTCCAGTTTTTGTTTCTGACAAGCTGATAAATTCCCGATTGTATCTCCAGAACAACGGCTCCCTTCTCTGCTTTTAGCAGTTTTATCTCCGGGATGGCGGACAAGGCCTTTCCATCACAGGTGATTTCATCAGCACTGAGTGCCGGAACATAAACAGTGGCGCTGGTATTGGCAGGAATACTGATATTCCATTCGAAGCGGGATACAGTATTTTTCCAATTGCTGCGGATCAAACCATGCATGCTGTTGTAGGAAGCATTCACATAATCGAGACCGGCAGGCAATACAGGCTTCATGGTAATCTTCTTATAGCCTACA
>DAORJS010000338.1:0-3318 GCA_035439185.1 Chitinophagaceae bacterium | reverse complement strand
CCGGTTGGCTTGGTCGTGAAGAATGGCTGAAATATTTTTTCAACAACAGCTGCGGGTATACCAGTGCCGTTATCGCGGATGCTGATAATAACCTCTCCCCCAACCCCTCTCCCAGGGAGAGGAGAGAGCAATGTTGTAACCGAGACCGTTGGTTGATAATTAGCTTCCCCCCTGGCATTTCTTTCATTCACCGCAAAAAAAGCATTGTTGATCAGGTTCAGAATAACCCGCCCCAGGTCCTGTGGTACTACATTTATTTTTCCGATCGTTTCGTCAAAGACAGTTTCAAATCTGGCATTAAAGGAATGATCCTTGGCCCTCCACCCATGATAGGCCAGTCGCAGGTACTCATCACAAAGGGCATTGATATCCGTGAGTTCTTTCTGTCCGCTACTGCTACGGCTGTGTTGTAACATGCCTTTTACAATACCGTCGGCTCTTTTGCCATGGTGAAGTATCTTCTCCATATTCTGAATTACATCATTGGCGATTTCCTTCGCTTCCTCTTTTTCATCCTTGTCTATGGCTGTCTTCATTTCATCCAGCAATTCCCGGCTCACTTCAGAAAAATTGTTGACAAAATTCAATGGGTTCTGTATCTCATGCGCTATGCCGGCAGTGAGTTCTCCCAGGGATGCCATTTTTTCTGATTGAATAAGCTGGGCCTGGGTAGATCGAAGATCCGTCAACGTTTTTTCCAATACAATATTGGCTTTTTGTTTTTGCCTGTTATTGCGATATAAAATAAAAGCGACTATCAATATCACAGCAAGTCCTGCCAATAAACCATATAGCCTTAGCCGGTTCTGATAGGCCGCTTTTTGTAATTCAATTTCTTTTCGCCTGTCTTCCTCTTTTGTAATAAGGGATTGAATTGTTTGAATATTTCCTGCCCCAAATAAGCTATCCTTTGCTGCAGCAGCAATTTTATAATAATGCAGCGCTTCTTTGGGGTTGACCGTATCCAGCAATTCTGATAAAATACTTGCAGAAAATAAGATGCCTTTTTTATAAGATGCCATTTGCCCAAACTGCACCCCTTTTTTAGCATAGGCAATACTTGAATCAGGCTGATTCATATTCCGGAACATCCTCGCAACATCTGAACATATAAACGATACCGTTCGGTAATCATTCAGGCTCAAACCGGTTTCAATACCTTTATTATAATAATGTACAGCAAGCTGGAGGTCTTCCTTTCGAGCATAGATATTTCCAAAAACACGGTTCACCTCCGGGTACACATCTTCAATTAGTTCTTTATTGTTCTCAGCTTTTTGAATATAAAACAAGGCGGAGTCAAGCTGGTTCATATATTCATATGTCATTGCTAAATTCATGTATTCAATAGCGATCCCTCTTTTGAATGGAATAGCTTCCTGTTTATGCAAAGCCTGGTATAAATATTTTAAGCAGGGCTGGTAATCTTTTAGATCCATATATACAAGACCGATACGCCTCAAGCAGGTTGCCGCCTCTACAGCGTAGTTATTAGTTTCTGCGATCCGCAAAGCCTGCATGGTCAGATCCAGTGCTTTGGGTAAATCCCCTTTTTCTCTCATGGAAAGTGCGATAGTAACCAGCGCGAATGATTCACCTCGTTTAAATTTAATCTGCCTGGCTAAAACCAATGCTTTTTCGCAATAGTATATGGAAGAATCGGGATTTGTATTCCGGTATTGAAGCCCAAGGTTCGTCAAAACAAGGACCCTGCTTGTGTCTTCTGTAGTAACAGTCAGCAACCTGCTTAAACTGTCGGTAAGCTTGTTCTGCGCCAGACCGGCATTACAGAAGGCAAGGAAAAAGAGTATATGTATTGATTTTTTTATCATTTCATGAAAAAGGCAAGTGGATAATGAATGATGAACCTTCCCTTTCTTTTGTCTCTACTTTCAACTCCCCTCCATGCGTTTTTACAATATCATAGCTCAAACTCAGCCCTAATCCCGTTCCCTGCCCGGTAGGTTTTGTTGTAAAGAATGGCTGAAATATTTTATCAGCCGCTTTTGCAGAGATCCCCGTGCCATTATCTTTAACTCTTATCTCTATTTTATCATCCATTTTCCTGGTTGACACGTATACGCCCGGCTCATAACCGGGCTCTTCTATTAGCTTTCTTTCATTCACCGCATAAAAGGCATTATTGATAAGGTTCAACACCACTCTTCCGATGTCCTGGGGAATAATACCCAACTTCCCGACCCTGTCATCGAAATCGGTTTCAAGTTTGGCATTGAAGCTTTTGTCCTTCGCTCTCCATCCATGATAAGCCAGCCGCAGGTATTCATCACATAATTCATTGATATCCGTCATCTCTTTTTGCCCACTGCTGCTTCTCGAATGCTGCAACATACCTTTTACAATCCCATCTGCCCTTTTGCCATGGTGCAGTATCTTCTCCATATTCTGGATAACATCATTGGCGATTTCCTTCGCTTCCTCTTTGTCATCTTTATCGAGTGCAGTATTCATTTCAGCCAATAGTTCCCGGCTCACTTCAGAAAAATTATTGACAAAATTCAACGGGTTCTGTATCTCATGGGCGATTCCGGCAGTGAGCTCTCCGAGTGAAGCCATTTTTTCTGATTGGATCAGCTGCGCCTGTGCCGATTTTAATTCCTGTATAGATTGCTGCAATGCGGCATTAGATTCCTCTACCGCCTTCCGCTTCTGCTCCAGCTCTTCAATGGTTTCCTCCAGCAGGATCGATGTGGTACGCTTTACTTTCTCGGTGCGGTCGAGTTTAAAAGCCAGTATTTCCAGTTCCTTATTCAGTGATGTTAATGCGGCGCTGATGGCTTTCCGCGTTTCCTGATTCAGACTACCGGCCTCATCAATTAACTGTTGAATATGTGCGATCAGCTGATTCATTTAATCTTCTTTTAAGGCCACCACGCAGGTGGTAGCATTGTGCATTTCCAGGTTTCCCCCGGTTGCCCTGGCCAGTTCGGCATTGCTGAACATCCCTGCCATGGGTACTTTCCATACATTTTTAATGCCCTCCAGTTCCTGATTGATCATGGGCCCAAATGATAATAAACGGCCCGCACAGCTAAAGACCACCACCGCATCTGCTTCCGGCATCTCTTTTTCCTTTAAAGCCTGGGTAGCCTGTACTACTTTATCGATGACATCAAAATCAGGTGGCAGGGAAAAACGGACTTTGGAACCCTGCGGCACATTTCCGCTGCAATAGAAAGAATGATCGCTCCAATCAATCACGAGTCCGGGTCGCATCACCGGATCTCCGTTTTCCCTTTGTAATTGCATAGGCAGATTGGCGGCGATCTCCAGCAGCAATTGTGAATTATCCGGTGA
>DAORJS010000337.1:0-3319 GCA_035439185.1 Chitinophagaceae bacterium | reverse complement strand
TTTTTTTGTCCCCGCCGTAGCCTTGGCGAAGGCGGGTTGGGGCTAGGGTTGGGTATTGGATATTAGATATTGGGTTTTCCTATATGCAAAATTTTCTACCGGTAGCCTTACCCCTGTCTATCGACTAACGACTCAAGACTCTCGACTCAAGACTCACGACTCTCTCTCCCTCACCACCACCAGTTCCTTCAAATCCACCTGCATGGGCAGTAACCCGATTTTTACAACGGCTCTCTTGCCCCTTATTTCTATTACTTCACCTACCTGGTGATTTTTTTTCATTTTCACTTTCAATCCCACTTTGATCTCTCCTCCGGTTTCCGCAAACTTTGAATCAATCTTCTTTTGCATCTTACTCACCACTTTCTTTTCGTCTTTTTTCAACAACAGGTCCCCGATCAGTTTGGTGACTTTGTTTTTGTTTTCCTCTTTTCTCCATTCCAGTACCATCTGTTTCAGCTTCCGTTCCATGTCCTTCAGATAGGCCATGCGCTCCTCGGATATTTTATTCTGCTCCCTCAGCAATTCCACCTGCTGCCGGTGTTTCTCCTTGTCCATCAATTGCTGCATTTCCTTTTTCAGTTTTTCATTCTCCCGCAACAGACTGTTCAGCTCTTTTTCTTTCTGTTGCAATCCCTGCAGATCCTGCTCCGTGCGGTTCAGCAATTTGTCGAGTCTGAAATGATCCTCATCCACCAGTTGACGGGCTTTGTTGATGAGTTGCGGATTTAATCCGATTCTTTCTGCAATGGAAAATGTATAGGAACTCCCTGGCTTGCCAATTAATAATTTGTACAACGGCTGCAGTTTTTTCTCATCAAAAGCCATGGCACCGTTAATGATTCCCGAGGTTTTTCCGGCCATCACTTTCAGGTTCAGGTAATGCGTGGTGACAATTCCATAGGCATGTTTCTTCAACAATTCCTGCAAAATCACTTCGGCAAAAGCGCCACCCAGACTGGGATCGCTGCCGCTACCCAGTTCATCAATAAAAAACAGGGTCCTTCCATTCGCTGATTCCATGAACTGCTTCATGTGCAGGAGGTGACTGCTATAGGTGCTTAATTCAAATTCGATACTCTGTGTATCTCCAATATGAATCATCAACTGTTTAAAAATGCCGAAGCTGGAAGAAGGATGAACCGGTACCAGCAATCCGCTCTGAACCATCATCTGCAAAAGCCCGACTGTTTTCATGGATACGGTTTTGCCCCCTGCATTGGGACCGCTGATCACGAGTATTCTTCGGGTTTCATCCAACGAGATGCTCAATGGGATGGTAGGTTTACCGGTGCGCTGATTATAGAGATACAAGAGTGGATGATATGCTTCCACCAGGTGAATCCCGGCTTTATCTGTTACCGTAGGATATTCTGCTTTGATTTCAATAGCCAGTTTGGCCTTGGCCCTGATAAAATCATACTCCCCTACCACCGTATGCCAGTCTTGTAAGAGCGACGCATATAAGGCAAGTTTTCCGGTCAGCTCCCGGAGGATTCTGTATATCTCTTTTTGCTCACTGCTTTCCAGGTCACTGATAATATTATTGAGTTCAATGGTTTCCTCGGGTTCTACAAATGCTGTTTTGCGGCTGTCACTTTCGCCATGGAGGATTCCTTTTACTGTTCTTTTTTGTTCTGCCAGTACCGCCAGTACCCGGCGGCCACTCATAAAACTTTCTTCAATTTCCGCGAGGTAACCCTGTTTATTCAGTTTGGCCACAATTTTTTCAAAGAGCCGGCGCAGTTCATTTCTTTTCTTGTAAAGACTCATCCGGATCATCCGGAGATCCTCGGAAGCATTGTCCCTGATCTGACCGTACTCATCCAATACCTCACTGATCAGTTCAGCAATAAGTTTTTCATAATAGGTCTGACTGATCACTTTCGTTAAAGCCGGGAAGGCTTCCCTTCTTTCTGCATCAAACCAGCGAAAAAGTTTTTCCATACTTTCTGCCAGCTTCCGGATCAATTGTAATTCCTCTGCATTCAGGACAGAACCCGGGATCGACAATAATTTTAATTCTCTGGAAAGATTCAGGATATGATCATTGGGGAAGTAGATAGCGTTTGCCAGCAACTGACGGTATTCATGACTTTGCCGGAGATCGGTTTCCACAAAATCCAGCCGGGTATGAATACGCAGTTCCGCTGCCTTCTGACGGGCATAATCTGCCTGGCAGTAGTTAACCAGCAGTTCTTTTACCTTATTAAATTCCAGTTGTATGCCGGCTGATTCCGGGAAAAGTTTCATTCGCTACAGTGTATTTGCCGTGCGAAATTAAGGACTCCTTACTGTCCTTTGCTTTTCTCTTTAATCTGTAATTCTTCCCAGGGCGTGGTTCCATCCTTTTCGCGGGTAAAGATGAGCTGATCGCTGTATCCGATTACGATCTCGGCCGTTGTGTACACTTTGCAACCTTTTAAGAGGTGCCCGCCGATGGATTTGCCTGTACTATCGCTGATACCAATATGCAGATGAGAACCATTCTTGCTGATCGTTCCCGATAAACTGATGATCTCAAAATGTCCGCTGTCGGTATGTCCTTCCGGCTGATTGGCAAAACGAATGGAATAATCAGTCAGACTGCCTGCACAGGTGACCACCCATCCGGCCTCGATATTCTTTTCTTTTGCCAGTTGCTCCATCTCTTCCCTGATGTCTGCCCCCGGCTTCAGTCGCAGGGCCAATACCTGACTGTTCATATTCTTGTTATTTTTAGGCTGGCAGGCTGCCAGTACCCCAATCGTTAAAATAATAAAAAATCGATTCAAACTGCATCCGGTACCCTGAACCATTCGTAGATGATTTTGTTAATAAAATAGCAAAAAACGGGAAATGTCCTGCAACTTACCAATTGCCTTCCATCCCGGGAACTAAATTGCAGGCGTTATCAAAAATTACCTCAAATGAAATGGATATTTGGTTTATTGATCAGTGGATTGGCCGTGCTGGGTTCCTGTGCCCAGGGTACCAATCATGAAGATAAAACTGCTACCATCAAAAAAGTAATGGAGACCCCACAAATGACAATGCAACAACCCTCATCCGGACAAACAGATACCGCCACATTGGCCAATGGCTGTTTTTGGTGTACAGAAGCCATCTTTGAACAACTCGACGGTGTGATCAGTGCTGTTTCGGGGTATACGGGCGGACAGGTAGAGAACCCTTCCTACAAGGCAGTATGCACAGGTGAAACCGGTCATGCCGAATGCCTGCAGATTGTTTATGACCCTTCTAAAATCAGTTTTGATGAATTGCTTGAAGTATTCTGGCAAACCCATGACCCCACTACCCTCAACCGGCAGGGAGCAGA
>DAORJS010000336.1:0-3321 GCA_035439185.1 Chitinophagaceae bacterium | reverse complement strand
TATTACTGTGAAGAGAGGAATACATTTCTTAAAACAGTCAGGCCCCATCTTAGTGAGGGCACTGCCCTTTTACTGATGGGTGCCAGAGATCCCTCACTGGAAAGTTTTGCCAAAACGGTTTGGGAAGAATTATAAAGCCATGGCTGCAATATTTTCCTTCGCTACCGGAAGGAACATATACCAGCAGAGTGCCATCAGTAATCCGGGGTGTGGCATTTCCCCCAGGGTTTTATCTTTTTTAAAATATACATCAGCCATACCGGAACGGGCAGTTAATCCGCAGGACACCACCGGTTGTTCTGCATCAGCTTTGAATAAAAAAAGTTCGGCCAGCGGATTGTTGCGGGTACTGTAAAAGAACTTTTCGTTATTCACTTCAATGTATTGCTGTTTATTCTCCTGCCCGAATTCGCCGATCTTGATCCCGTATTCGCTTCTGATCACGGTTTTATTCCGGCGAAAACCTTCCTTTCGGATCAGGAAGACTCTTTTTTCCCTGTTACATTCCACCCTGGCGGAATTGGAAAAAGGATTATACACCAATGTCAGCCTTTTTTCATCGTCTTTATATAAGTTATAAATTTCCTGTTCTGCTGAGGCTTTAACTGTTTCCCATCTCATAGTACTTTGTTTTTGGTCGTTCGCGATAGAAAAGGTAGGAAGCTTTTACTGGGTTACAAGCTGGTAACATTAATTTAATACTAACTTCATATTGCAGCCTTAATCGGGCAAAAAAGGGCTATTTCAGCAGGAAAACGGATCTTTACAGCCAGTTAATTAATAAAAATGATAATATTAAAGGGAAAGGAAAAGGAATTCCTGGAGCGTGCCATTCAATTGGCCCGGGAAGGGATGTTGTCGGGAAGTGGTGGTCCCTTTGGTTGTGTGATTACGAGGGGAGCAGAAATAGTGGGAGAGGGCTTCAACAAGGTCACATCCACCAATGATCCAACTGCCCATGCGGAAGTGGTGGCCATCCGCCAGGCTTGCAGCAAACTGGGTACTTATCAGTTGACTGATTGTGTGATTTATACCAGTTGCGAACCCTGCCCCATGTGTCTTGGAGCCATTTACTGGGCGCGCCCTTTAAAAGTGGTATATGCCAATACCCGCGAAGAAGCAGCAGCGATAGAATTTGATGATGATTTTATTTACCGGGAAATCGGGGCTGAGATGGAAGACAGAAAAATTCCTTTTGTACATAGTCCGCACCAACTGGCCAGGGATTTGTTTAAGGAATGGGATGAATGGGAAGGGAAGATCAGGTACTGATTATTCTCCCAATAATCTTTTGATTACGATATAGCTCATCACCAGCAAGAGGATCAGGATAAGGATCGACATATAGAGCCAGGGCTGATCTTTGATCTTCATTCTCTCCCGGCGTTTTTTCTTCTTTTCAGTTTTCTTTTTGAGGTCCCGGTTCAGCATCTCCACCATATACTGTAACTGTTCCTTGTCCCGGAATTCCTGTAAACCTTCCAGGGCTTCCGCATTGAAATCATCATCCAGTAATTGCTTTTCCAGGTCATGATGCTGCTCCTCCGGCAATTTACCTTTCAGGTATTCCAGTAATTTTTCGGAGTTTACTTCCGAGGATAAATTAGATAATATGTCTTTCAGATTATCTGACACTTATTGCTTTTTTTGTTTTGCTTCCAGTTTTTTTTCAATGAGTATTTTCAGGTTTCGTTTTCCGTTCTGGATATAGCTTTTTACCTGTAACATACTGAATCCGGTGGCTTCACTCACTTCCTGATAGCTTTTTTTCTGCAGGTAAAACAAAGTTACACATTGCTGCTGCTCCGGATTGAGTTCTTTCAGGGCAACGCTCATCAGGTCATAAGTAAGGTCGTCCTGCTGCAGGGCGCGATGATCAGTGGCCTGTTCTTCCGGTCCATTGAACCGGTCGGTGATTTCCACGGTCATTTTGCCTTGTTTTTCGCGGAGTTTCATCAGGCAGTGGTTCTTGGCAACCATATATAACCAGGATTTGAAATATTCCACTTTGTATTTATGCAATTCCTGGATCACTTTCAGGAAAACCTGTTGTACACTGTCTTTGGCATCTTCTTCGTCTTTCAGGTACTTCATACAGACCCCTAAGAGCAGCAGGGTATATCGTTGCAGGAGGATCCCCAGCCACTCATTATTATGGTCTTCATGGAACTTTTCAAGCAGTTCCTGATCGGTCATATGCTGGTAAGGGCTGGCTGACAATGGGCAGTTCGGGTTTGTTACCACTAAGATGCAGGAACCTGCGGATTGAACAAAATTTTAGAAACCAATTCCCTGATTTATTTTCGGTAAAAGTTCTATAATGGAATATGCATTTATCCGGGTACCTGCTGCCGCCCTCCGGCGCAAACCCGGTCACCCGCGGGAAATGGTCAATCAGTTGCTTTTCGGGGAAGCGGTAAAAATTCTGCGAATCAAGAATGACCAATGGATAAAGGTCAGAAGCCTGCATGATGAGTATGAAGGCTGGCTGACAGGTTCCATGCTGATCGCTGCGGATAAGGAAGCCGCTAAAACAAAACATCCCATCGTTACAACTGGTTTACTTGACAGTCTGGTGATCGGAGACGAAAAAATGATGATCCCTGCGGGATCAACCCTTCCTTTTTTTGCAGATGGAAAAGGGAAATTGGGAGAACTGGAATATTTTTTTAACGGATTTTCCAGAGATCGCTATGCCCAGGAACCGGCCGCTGCCTGGATTATTCAAATGGCAAAGACCTGGCTGCATGCCCCCTACCTCTGGGGTGGAAGAACCATCCTGGGAGTGGATTGCAGCGGATTTGTTCAGGTGATTTTCAAACTGGCTGGTATTGATCTGCCCAGAGATGCCTGGCAACAGGCTCAGGTAGGTAAACCGGTAAAGAAACTGGAAGATGCCCTGCCCGGCGACCTGGCTTTTTTTGATAACCGGGAAGATATTGTACATACCGGTATCCTGCTGGGAAATGGAGAAATCATTCATGCATCAGGCAGGGTCAGGATTGATGATATTACCTCTAAAGGCATCCAAAACCGGGAAACAGGAAAGAGAACGGCGAGATTAAGGGCAATCAGACGGGTCCTTGATTAAAAAAAGCTTCGTACCCATTTGATAAAGAGCGTATCCCAATTCAGCATTTTGAAGGCTGTATAAAAAAGAATGATGGCAAATATCTTTTTAAGGGCCTGCTGGTCCAGCGTGATGGCCAGTTTGCTGCCAAAATAGGCGCCGACTACAAAACCAATGGCCAGTAATCCAACTACTTTCAGGTCAATCGGGGCGCCGGTTTTCTGTCCTTGATGATAATAATATACAGAGGC
>DAORJS010000335.1:0-3330 GCA_035439185.1 Chitinophagaceae bacterium | reverse complement strand
GCACCGGAGTGATCGGTTCCCAATGGCTGATGCGCGGACTCACTGAATTCGGTTACGCCGATCTGGCCTATATTCTGGCCAGCAACAGCAGCTATCCCAGCTGGGGCTATATGGTAAAAAATAATGCCACCACGATTTGGGAACTCTGGAATGGAAATACCGCGAATCCTGAAATGAACAGTCAGAATCATGTGATGTTGCTGGGTGATCTGATTACCTGGTTCTATGAAAATCTCGCTGGTATCCGCAGTGATAAAACAGCTGTAGGCTTTAAGAAAATCACGATGAAACCTGTTCAGCCTGCTGGTCTCGATTATGTGAATGCTTCCTACAACAGCATGCATGGACTGATTCGCAGCAACTGGAAAAATAATGTATCCCGCTTCGAGTGGAATATCACGATCCCTGCCAATACCAGCGCCACTGTTTATTTTCCGGCACTCAGTGTTGATGAAATCACTTGTGATGGAAAAGCTTTGTCTGCCATACCGGAGATTAAATTGATAAAAGCTGAGAAAGGAGCCGTAGTACTGGAGATACAATCGGGAAATTATCAACTCGTCAGAAATAAAAACTGGAAGAAAGGAATTGTCAAAGATCAATTCATTTTTGAAAGAGCCTCCTTTCCTGAAAGTCATGCTGCTACCATTGCCGAAACCCCTGAAGGATTAGTGGCTGCCTGGTTCGGTGGCACCAAGGAAGGAAATAAAGATGTCTGCATCTGGACCAGTCACCTGAAAAATAATCAGTGGTCTACACCCGCAAAAGCGGCTGACGGCGTGATGAATGATACTCTTCGCTATCCTTGCTATAATCCTGTTTTATTTTATGCACCCAATGGGGAGTTGTTGTTGTTTTATAAAATCGGTCCAAATGTAGCAGGCTGGACCGGCTGGATGAAACGCAGCAAAGACAATGGCAAAACCTGGTCCGAGAGAGAAGCACTTCCTGATGGATTCTTAGGTCCGATCAAGAATAAACCGGTTCTTATCAATGGCGTATTGCTTTGCCCCAGTAGCACGGAAAGGAACGGATGGAAAGCACATATTGAATTCACTACTGATTTTGGAAGGACCTGGAGCAAAACAGAAGCAATCAATGATGGCAAAACCATTGAAGCGATTCAGCCCAGTATTCTTCAATATAAAGATGGCCGGATGCAAATCATTTGTCGTAGCCGCAACACAACCCTCAATGAAAGCTGGAGTGTCGACGGAGGCAAGACCTGGTCGGCCATGATGGCATCGGCTCTTCCCAATAATAATTCAGGCACTGATGCTGTGACTTTACAGGATGGCCGGCAGTTGTTGGTGTATAATCATTTATTGCCTGATGCTTCCTGGGTAAAGGGCAAGGGGCCACGTACCCCATTGAATGTCGCGATCAGTAAAGATGGAAAACAATGGCTGGCCGCGCTGGTACTGGAGGATTCTCCCATCAGTCAGTATTCTTATCCGTCTGTAATACAAACCAGGGACGGACTGGTGCATATTGTCTACACCTGGAGAAGAGAAAAAATTAAACATATAGTGGTTGATCCTTCGAAACTGGAATTAAAAGAAATCGCTGATAAGCAATGGCCGGGAGTTATTGCATCAGCAGGTAAAACGGCTGATGATTAAATTATAAACCATCACTGCATAGAAATTATTTAGCGGCAACTCATGAATACACAATTACCAATACTGGACCTGTCGGTGATTATTTTGTATATGCTGGCCATGCTTTGGATTGGGTATTATTTTTCCAGGCGTAATAAGGATGTGAAACAGTTTACAACCGCTACCGGAAAAATTCCTGCCTGGGCAATTGGGGTATCAATCTTTGCCACTTTTTTAAGCAGTAATACTTTTTTGGGGGTCACAGGAAAAGCATTTGGAAGCAACTGGAATGCTTTTGTATTCAGTTTGTCCATGCCCCTGGCTGCCTGGGTAGCTGTAAAATATTTTGTACCCTTTTACCGAAATGCCGGAGAAGTATCAGCCTATACCCATCTTGAAAAAAGATTTGGCCCCTGGGCCAGAACTTATGCCGTGATTTGTTTTTTACTGACCCAGGTTGCCCGGATGGGTTCCATTTTTTTTGGTATTGCCCTGAGTTTGCAGGCCCTCACAGGCTTTTCCATGAGCGCTATTATGCTGGTCATGGGAATTTGTATTATCATTTATACCGTAATGGGTGGAATGGAAGCAATTATCTGGACTGATGTTGTCCAGGGCATCATCCTTACACTCGGAGCAATTCTGATTTTGTTTTTTGTAATCAGGGACATGCCCGGTGGAGTAAATGCGATTGTTGATACAGGAATAGCGAATAATAAATTTAGTCTGGGTAGTTTTTCCTTTGACCTGACCAGTTCTACATTTTGGGTTGTGCTCCTGTACGGGTTTTTTATCAATCTCAGCAATTTTGGTATGGATCAGAATTATGTGCAACGGTACCATACCGCCAGTGGGTATAAAAAAGCAGCAGGCTCTGTATGGCTATGTGTGATACTCTATGTTCCGATTTCCCTTTTATTTTTTATTATCGGTGCTTCTCTGTTTGCTTACTATGATGTATTTCCCGTAATGTCACAAGCGGTAAAAATGAAAGCTGCTATTGAACAAGCGGGAGTAAATGCTACAACCGAACAACTGACATCCATCGCAGCAGCCATTCAGCCTGCAGGATATGGGGATAAGGTATTGCCTCATTTTATGGTTACCAAAATGCCGGCAGGACTGGTAGGGTTGGTAATTGCAGCGATCCTTTCTGCCGCCATGAGCACTATCAGCAGTTGTATGAATGCATCAGCTACTGTTTTTTCAGCAGATATCTATACCCGGTATTTCAAAAAGGATTTAAATGACAAAAAAATGCTGAGCACCCTGCACACCGGAACCGTTGTGTTTGGGTTGATCGGGTTAATGGCGGGCTTAGCCATGATTGGCAGTAAAAGTATCCTGGATGTTTGGTGGGAACTGTCCGGCATCTTTGCCGGTGGGATGCTCGGGCTGTTCTTATTGGGGTTAATAAGCAGGAAAACAGGAAATGCGGAGGCCGTTACTGCAGTACTGGCTGGTATCATCGTTATTCTATGGATGACATTTTCTGATAAGCTTGGTGATGATTACCAGGGACTCAAAAGTATCCTGCACAAGAATATGATTATTGTGGTAGGTACCCTTACTATTTTCCTGATCGGCTTGCTACTGAGCAGATGGCGAACCGGATCAGCGGTAAAACAGTAAAATTGTACCGTTTTACAGCAAAATCCTGCATTGTAAATGGGCTGTAATCATTGAAATTTATACCGTAAATGCTGTCGTATGAGTGATAAAAAATTTG
>DAORJS010000334.1:0-3331 GCA_035439185.1 Chitinophagaceae bacterium | reverse complement strand
AATTACTGATTTGCTGGTGGTATTGGATGATTGCGACCGGGCACAAAAACAACTGGAAAACAACAGTGACAGCGACGCAGTGAAGGAAGGGGTGATGCTGGTTTTCAATAAACTCAGAACCACCCTGCAATCGAAAGGAGTCAAAGCCATGGAAACGATTGGTCAGGAATTTAATCCCGATCTCCATGAGGCAATTACAGAAATCCCGGCCCCTTCAGAAGAGATGAAAGGAAAAGTGATTGATGAAGTAACCCGTGGATATTACCTGAATGATAAAATCATCCGTCACGCGAAAGTGGTGGTAGGGAAATAATGTGGGAATATGAAAATGTGAGAATGTGAGAATTAATACACATTTGCCACATTTATCACATTCTCACATTTCCACATTCTCACATTTCCACATTCTCACATTAATCACATTTACACATTTTCCACTATGAGCAAAAGAGATTATTACGAAATACTGGGAGTCACCAAAGGCGCTTCGGCGGATGAAATTAAAAAAGCATACCGCAAAGTGGCCATGCAATACCATCCCGATCGTAATCCCGGTGATAAAGCTGCGGAGGAAAAATTCAAGGAAGCAGCTGAAGCTTATGAAGTGCTGAGTGATGCGGATAAAAAGGCCCAGTATGATCGTTATGGCCATGCCGGTGTGAGCGGAAACGGAAGGGGTGGTTTCAGTGGTGGTGCAGGAATGAACATGGATGATATCTTCAGTCAGTTTGGGGATATATTCGGAGAAGATCTCTTTGGTTCCTTTTTTGGAGGTGGTCAGCGCCGGGGTGGCGGACAACGGAGCCGGGGAGTAAGAGGCAGTAATCTCCGGGTCAAGATCCGTTTGACCTATGAAGAAATTGCGAATGGTGTAACCAAGAATATCAAGGTTAAAAAATATGTGGGCTGTACTACCTGTGGTGGTTCAGGAGCCAAGGATAAAGGCAGTGTGCAAACCTGCAGTACCTGTGGCGGCAGTGGCCAGGTGAGAAAAGTGCAGAATACTTTTCTGGGTCAGATGCAAACCGTTACTACCTGTCCTGCCTGTAACGGAGAAGGCACAACGGTAACGGCGAAATGTGCATCCTGTAAAGGAGAAGGAAGGGTGTATGCAGAAGAAACCGTGAGTATTGATATTCCTGCCGGTGTGCAGGAAGGAATGCAGATGAATGTAACCGGAAGGGGTAATGCCGGTGAAAGAGGAGGAATGCCGGGTGACCTGATTGTATTGATTGAAGAAGAACCCCATAAGGAATTGCACCGGGAAGGACTGAATGTCGCCTATGAGTTACATCTGTCATTTACCGATGCGGTTTTCGGAACACAGATAGAAGTACCAACAATTGACGGACGAGCCAAAATAAAAATCCCGCCGGGAACACAGAGCGGAAAAATCTTCCGGCTGAAAGGAAAAGGATTTCCTGCCGTGAATGCTTACCAGAAAGGTGATCAGCTGATTCAGGTGAATATCTGGACACCACAGCACCTGAGTGCAGAGGAAAAAGCCCTGCTGGAGAAACTGGGGAACTCCCCCAACTTCAAACCCCATCCGGAGAAGGGAGGCAAAAACTTTTTTGATAAGATCAAGGAAATGTTTTCGTAATTTAATCTGACAAGTAAGTCAGATGCGTAAACATTTTTTTTCTTTTTTGCTGATCACAGGCATGCTATGCAGCACCGGTGAATCGTTTGCCCAGACTGTTATCATTAACGGAGAAAAAAACAACCGTCCGCTGCGATGGGCCGATTTTACAGGCAACCCCGATAATAATACCGATCTCTTTGCCTATACCTACTGGTATGTGACTTATAAATGGGGGCCATTCAGCTTTAAAGGTGATACTGTAAAATGGAAGGTGGAGGTAACCCTTGAGCTGGAAAAAAGATCCTGGCAAAAATCTGAAAAAGTCAGTGATTCCCTGCTGGTCCATGAACAGGGGCATTTTAATATAGGACTATTATTCGCCAGAACATTTCAGCAACGGGTCAACAATACTGTTTTCTTCCGTCATAACTATGAAGCAAAAATTGCTGAAATATTCAATGAGGAACTTGAAAAATTCCGGCAACTGGAAATAAAGTATGACCAGGAAACAGATCATTTCACCAACCGGGAGCAGCAAAAAAAATGGGATGATTATTTTAAAAAGGCCCTGAGCGGAAAATCCTGAAACCGGTTCGGCAATCAGTTGCCTCCTCTTTTCTTTTTAACTTTTGAATACAAGGTACGGGTCTGTTGTACCAGGCCGATAAACTCCTGTTGCAGCAAATCATCTGTACCGGATGACGCTTGTGCCAGGGCCAGTACTTCATTCCAGCTATTGTTTTTTATAAATGCAGAATTGCGGAGCAAAGATCCAAACATAGCCACGGCAGCGGAGAAACGATGCGATTTATCAAGGGATTCAAAGGATTGATAAGCAAATTCCGACTTAAAATTACTTGTGTATTGTTTTGTTTCTCCTACGGGCTGGTAACGAAGGTTGATCGTGGCAAAATCACCGGTTTGCGGGGATTGCAATATGGCTTTCCGGTTCGCTTCCGTTGGAACAATTTCAAAAATTGCAATCATGGAATAACCCGAGCCAATTTCCCCTCCTTCAATAACTGCCATGGAATCACGTAAAGCCCCTACTTTATTATCGAAACCAATCAGGCGGTAATCTTTGACGAGATCCGGATTAAATTCCACATTCAGGTATACATTCTCAGCAACGGCATAAAGGGTTTGTGTAAATTCCTTAAGTAATACTTTTTCTGCTTCTTTGAAATTATCGAGATAAGCAAAATTGCCATTTCCCCTTCTTGCCAGGGTCTGAATCTTCGAATCTTTGTAATTCCCCATCCCCACGCCGAGGCAGGATAAATAAACCCCTGATTCCCGATGCTGCGAAATCATCTCATCGAGTTCCTGTTCCGTTTTTAGTCCAACATTAAAATCCCCATCGGTGGCCAGTATCACCCGGTTATTCCCATCTTTAATAAAATGATTGCGGGCCACACTATAAGCGAGTTTGATTCCAGACTCACCCGGAGTGGTGCCCCCCGGTTCCAGTTCATCAATCACTTTCAGTATTTTTTCTTTCTCTGCCCCGCTGGTGGTATTCAGCATTACACCGGTGACCCCTCCGTAAACCACAATTGAAACAGAATCCTTTGACCGGAGATTGTTCACCAGTAATCTGAATGCAGATTTTAACAGGGGCAGGCGGTTCGGCATATCCATAGAGCCGGATACATCAATCAGGAAAACAAGATGGCTGGGCGGCAAAGAATCCAGGTTCAGCTTTCGAGAGGATAGATTGATATAGAATAACTGATTCTCATTATT
>DAORJS010000333.1:0-3336 GCA_035439185.1 Chitinophagaceae bacterium | reverse complement strand
GAATGGTACTATCATGCCGGCGCATTAATGGTGGATTTTTTTTCATCTTCTCCTGACCGGTTCAGTCACGATAAAAAATTTATTGTAACCGATTCGGATGAAGAAAAGTACCATCCCTCCGGTGAATTTTATAATGAACAGCTGACTAAATCCGGTATAGCCCCGGGCACTGCTGAATCATTTGTAATTATGGGATCTATCGGTTTCCCGCTTACTGAAGCGATTAAATACCTGAAAAAAGCGGATTCCCTGATCAATGACGAAGAAATGCTGGCTGAAATCAATGATAAAATCGGAAACTGTTATGTCTGGCAGGGATTGCCACAACGCGCAGACCGGTATTATAAAAAATCAGTTTCCCTGCAACCTTCCAATGCAAATACCCGTAGCAAGTTTGTCCACACCAGTATTATCAATTTCAATTATGGCATTGCATTGGAACAACTGGATTCATTATACAGCAGAAAGGAAATCAATTACAGCGATCAACTGACCCTGGCCCGTTTTTCAATCCATGCCGGCCGTTTTGCAGCCGCCGCTCCGATGCTGACTGAAGCCAGAAATATTCATCCCTACCGGCAGGATGAGATCACGGATCTGGAGGGACGTTTATTGTTACTCTCAAATAAACCCCTGCCATCTATTTCTGTTTATAAAGATTTTCTGAGCCGTCACCCCAATCAGGCGGAAACCATGTACAGTATCGCCCGTTTGTATGCAAAAACAAAGAACAGTAATGAAGCCTGGAACTGGTTAAGTAAATCTGTAAAGGCCGGGTTCAACTATTTCTGGGTATTGAAATACGATGAAAGCTGGAACGACTATCGCTCTTCTCCGAAATGGACTGCCCTGACAGGTTCGATCAAATCTAAAGAGTAAATCAGCGACCGATAAATATATTGGAATCCGGATTTTGTACACAGCCGTTTTCTGCGGTCTTGGGTTCCCTGCAGGTATTCATTAAATGCTGACTGGTTTTGATTTTAGCCTGGGTCAATACCAGGTCCCAGCTGACATTGGCCCTGATCCGGCTGCAATGATTTTCAATTGATTTCTTTAAAAACTCAGTAAAGAAACTGCCAAACCCGTTTTTGGCAGCAGCTCTTTGTCCTTCCTTTGCTGCCGTGGCAATAACAGATAAAGGCGTTTTATTTAAAAACAGGGAACGGATATTGGCCTCATCCCATTCAATACCCGAACCCTTGGTATTGGAAGGTTTCCGGCCTTCAATATTCACAGAAAAGATATCATCATTGCAGCAATCTCCGATAACGAGATTGAACCGGGCACCCATTTTACGGATCGTTTTAAAAATCTCTTCCAGGTTCATTGTTTGATTAATGTTGAGGTCTCTTTCCTTTTTAACCCAGATCAGACTGTCATTGGTCATTCTGAAACTGGCCGGACGTGCAGCAATAACATTTTTCAATTTCAGATTCGGATATTTTCCTGGTTTTTCCGGTATCCGGAATCCATGACCGCTATAATAAAAGATGACAATATCATCCGGACTCACAACCGTCCTTAATTTGGACAATGCTGCCTGTACACCGGCTTTCCCATAATTTTTACCCTGAACAGTTACAGGAAGAAAACGGATACCCAGAAATTTACTGATACCTTCAAAGGTCTCCATTACTTTTTTAACATCCAGAATGATGGCCTTGCCCAGTTTTTTGTCCAATGTATCGGCAACAATCAACAAGTGCATTTTTATCTTTTTCTCTGCCGGGGATAAGCCACGGGTTAACGGACGAAAGAGGTTGATATAAAAATCATCATCGGTATTGAAAAAAAATGAAACAAATTCCCTTGTCAAAGCCGTTCGGTCATATAGTTCCCAATGAAAATCGCTTCCAGGATCAGGTTGTCCCGATTTTTCTGTCATCACTGCATCCGGTTCAAAATAGCCACTGACTGGCCTGTACCTGAACACAAACAAAGGTGGTCTGAAAGCCTCCATTCCATCGGTCATGATAAATGAAGGGTTAACGGGTTTGATATAAAAAGTACTGGTATCCGGTTCTCCGTTATTTCCGGCTGGATTATATTCTTCAAAAGCTGATTCCACCAGGATATCTTCCCTTCCTTTTCCCGGTGAATACCTGACCCTGAGTATTCCGGAGCCATCATCATTCCGGAGCAGAAATGCCCGGTATTGAAGAGAATCACCTCCCTGATTGAAACGGTATCGGAAATGATATACAGATTGTGCATCAGCCCCTGACTGAAGAATGAAGAATGAAAATAAAAGAAGAAGAATGGCGGTACTACGTGGCATTACAATATTGAATATAGTGAAAATTTGTTGAAGCTGGCTCCCCGTCAAACAGGCTGTGATCTTCCACACAACGGTAGAAAGACTAAGGGAATGTCCTGATTGTGTATAATTTTTTTCCACTTCCCGGTTGATACTGTTTTTGGAACAGAATTATATATTAAATTAGGTAGGTCTTTTTATTAACTAAACCAACACACACACAAATGAAAAGAATCATCTATTCCACAGGAATGGCAGCCATGCTTGCGGTTGTCATGATCGGTTGTCAGAAATCTTCTTCAGACAAGGCTGATGCCTCCGCTTTAAGCGCTGATGAACGTAACCTGATTCAGTCCGCCGGTTTCAATGGAAACTGGGCCGAAAGAACCAGTGATGGAAACTACCTGATTGAAGGGGATATCCTGCTCAGCAAAGCCCAGCTGGATGAGCTCGCCATTACCGCCCCTGCCCATGAATTAGTGGTAGCAGGAGAGGAGCATTATCGTACAACCAATGTAGTCAGTACACCGGCTACCGGACAGCGCACTATTACAGTAAGACTTGGCTCAGGGTTCCCGAGTTATTATTCAACCGGCCTTGATCAGGCACTGGCCCGTTATAATGCGCTTAATCTTAAAATCAGATTTCAGCGTGTTACTTCCGGAGGTAATATTGTAATTACCGGACGCAACCTTGGCACATCAGGTGGCGGTTGTATTCTCGGACAGGCTTCCGGATTTCCCACCGCCAGCGGTAATCCCTCCAGTGGATTTACACTCAGTACAAGCAGTTGTGCCACAAGCTATCTGAATACGGCAAATAAAGTGGATGAAGTGATTGCCCATGAAATCGGACATTGTATCGGTTTCCGTCATACCGACTATATGAACCGTTCCAGCTGTGGACAAAATGTAAATGAAGGTACGGCCGGAGTGGGCGCCGTTTGGATTCCCGGTACACCCACCACCGTGACAGGTTCTTATAACTCCTGGATGATGGCCTGCACGAACAATAACCCGGTTTTCAGTGCTGCTGACGGTACGGCACTGAACTATGTATATTAATAAAAAGTTTTT
>DAORJS010000332.1:0-3339 GCA_035439185.1 Chitinophagaceae bacterium | reverse complement strand
TTGCAACGGCAATATTCCCTTCCAGGTGCTGAACTTCCGGGTCCTTGCCCAGGTTACCAATCAGCATCACTCGGTTAACGCCTCTCATATTAATTGACTTTAAATGATTGAATTCCTCCGGATTGGGCAGCTGCCTCTTAAAGTTAAAGCAATTTTAGCAGTGATAACGGGAAAAAAGAACGGAGGGTTGCTGTTTTAACATTGTGATAAATCAGATAAATGCCACCGCGGCCCACGCCATCTTTCTATTCATTTAAAAAAAACAGTATACTTGTTTATAAATTAACTGCCATGAAAACAATCCTTATCTGCCTGTTAGTACAGGTCTTCTTCCTGCCGTTGTATGCTGCTGTAAACCCCTCCCCGATTCAACCAAAAGCCAGTATGGTCATGGTTCAATTGCCCGGGAAAGGTGGATTGATCAGCCTGGCCAATTTTTCGGAAATCTCTGCCAGAAAATATGAGCGACTGACAGGACAGGAATTATCCCTGCTTCAAAAGATTGGTTTTAAAATCGGACAAAGACAGGTTAAAAAACTGATCAATAAGGACGGCACAGTGGATATGGAAAAATTAAAAAAGAAAGCCGGATTCTTTGGCCGATGGAAATGGCATTGGGGAGGATTTGCATTGGGGTTCCTCATTATACTGGGGCCCCTGATTGCCTTGTTCTTCCGGGATGAATACAAGTGGGACCGGTTCTGGACCGCCATGAATGTAACCTCGGTACTGATCCTTGCCGCCACGATCTATCTCTATACCGGATTACTTTAAGTTTTCCAGGTATTCCCGGAATAATCGGGGGAAGGCATATTGCTTCAACTCTTTTTCAGATAACCATATTAAGCCGGGTAGCTCCGGCTTTTTTGTCAGATTGATCCGGATAAACTGTCCATGGATTAATTGGTGAGTAAGTTGTTGTTTATACCATGGAGAAACTGATGTGGCTGTTTTGATTGAGGAAGACAGCCATTTTTTTTGACCTGCTTCTTTTAATAAAGCAGCATTTGTAAGCGGCTTCCCGGATTCAATATCTGGAAATTCATAGAGCCCCTGCCAGATATCCTTATCCATTCTCTGGCGGATGGCGATTTTCCCTTTGTATGACAGTACCAGAAAATGAAACCACCTTTTTTTAACCCTGATCTTTTTTTCTTTTACCGGGTAAGCCGCTATTTTATCCTGCTGGAATGCCTGACAGTATTTTTTAAAAACACAGGAACCACAGAGTGGGGCAACCGGCTTACAGATCGTGGCACCGAAATCCATAATGGCCTGGTTGTATATCCCTGCCTGTTGCTGATCCAGTAAATCATTGGCCAGTTTGGTAAAATATTTTTTTCCTTCGGTACTATCGGAGGGCAGACTGATCCCGAATACCCTGGCCAAAACCCTGAATACATTGCCATCCACCACGGCATGGGGCAGGTTATATGCAAAAGAGGAAATAGCTGCTGCAGTATAGGGTCCCACTCCTTTCAGGGAAAGAATGGTTTCATATTGATCAGGGAATTGTCCATCCAGTTCATTACAGATATAACGGGCGGTGGCCAGCAGGTTCCTGCAACGGGAATAGTAGCCCAGTCCTTCCCAGCATTTCAACACTTTTTCATCCTTTGCCCCTGCGAGATCCTGAATAGTGGGGAAATTCCGGATGAAATCATGATAATACTTCAATCCCTGCTCGACCCGGGTTTGTTGCAGGATGATTTCACTGAGCCAGATTTTATAAGGATCCTTTTCCCCTTTCCAGGGCATTTCCCGCCGGTTTTGATCCCGGTTCCACTTCAATAATAGCCTGGAAAACGACCCATGGGGGATATTTGAAATGCCTTTTTTCATGTTTCAGGGTACTTCAATCAATGTTTGTTAGCCCAAAAATGGGTACCATTTAAAAAAAATATACCTATTTAGTTGAATATCATATTATTTTGCTCTAAATTAGACCTTGTAAAACCACAAAAACCTGCAACATGAGAAAAGCCGACCTGGTCAATCAGATATCTGAAAAAACAGGCATCCCCAAGGTAGATGTGCTTGTTACTCTTGAGACTATGTTCAAGGAAGTAAAGGACACCCTTGCCGCTGGCGAAAATATCTATATCCGCGGCTTTGGCAGTTTTATTACGAAAAAAAGAGCGGCCAAGATCGGTCGTAATATCAAAAAGAATATTGCGGTACATATCCCCGAACATTATATACCTGCATTCAAGCCTGCCAAAGAATTTGTAGCAGAAGTTAAAAAGCTGAAAGAACCGAAGCCGGATACCGGCCCCGGTGAAGATTCAGAAGATTAAAATCTATTCCCACTCATCTATTTTCAGTTTCCTGATTCCACTGGCCGTATAATCTGTGGAGGCAGCCCTTGTAATGGTTGATTCATACCAGCTATAGCTTTCTTTTACAGTATCGCCGATTAATATAAATGCCTGCGGCTTTCCATCATCATTATGCATGGTTCCGGCTAATATAAAACGGGTGCCATCCAGCCAAACCGCTTCTTCTATTCCTGCAGAAGGACCAAAGAATGCAATTTGTCTGGACTTCCCTGCTTTTAAATTACAAAGGGTTACCGCCTGATCCACATCAGCCATGGCCACTAATTTTTTTCCTCTTCTTTCCAATGAAATACCGGAGCTGAATAAATCAAGGTACTGACTGCTGTCAGTCGTAAACACCAGGGAAGGACCAAAGAGACTCAGCAATTCTTTCATATCAGCTGTATCCTGTACTTCCTTGTCTTTAAAAGAAGTCCGTTGTGAAAAATGGAATGAATCGGCCTGAAATCCCTGAAAGGATTGTTTCCATTCGGCTAACTGGTTATCAATGGCTGCCCGGAAATATTGAGCGGAACTGTCGTCGGCAGCGGTCTGGCCCAGACTATCAATTTTAGTCGTTTCATTTATTACGGCCTTTTCGTCTTTGCTTTTGCAGGAAAGAGCCAGGTACATCGTACTGATGAGGAATAGTGGAAGCAGAATGCGCATAAGTTGGTTTTTGAAAGTTGATCAAATAGCGGATGGTTTTAACGGGAGAAAGTTAAGTAATGTTCACAGGAGAAAAAACGCCTTAACCGGAAAAAGAGTAAACGGCTGATTCCTCCCAAACCTTCTCTCATCCATGCGATTTAGTACTACCTTTGCCCCTCAATTACCCGGAGTGAAACAACCTCAGATTATCACCATTGGCATTGCCCTGCTGCTGACAGCCGGCACTTATTTTTTTGTACGGACCACCGCGAAAAAGAAAGCCGCCCCGGTAGCGGAAGCACATGGCCCCAACGACGGACATGATCATGGCACGGAAACCAGTATCACAGCGGATACCATCCTGGCCATG
>DAORJS010000331.1:0-3344 GCA_035439185.1 Chitinophagaceae bacterium | reverse complement strand
CGAATTCTGCTTTTCCTCTGGCCAGATCATAATACCCTTCCTTTGTTTCTATCTCCCTTCCGCTGCTATCCTTTATATAAGTTTGTGCAATGAAACGGGTCATCTGGCTCTGGGTATTATACAGCAGGGAATCCGTCCGGATGGTATAAGCGGGATCAATCAGCAGTACATTCTTTTTAAAATATACATCATGCAGGTCGGCATAATAAAATCCTTCCTGACTGGTCAGCACGGTTTTTTTGTTGATTACTTTTCCGCCATGCAGATAAGTGCCAATACTGGTGGTCATATCATATTCCAGATCAGGTGTGGTCAGGGTGCCCTTGCCATCTGTGAGTCTCACTCCGCCATCCAGAAAGGCGATTCTTTTCTGGATCAGGTAACGGAGATGACTGGAGTACACATGGGCCGTATCCGCATCATTGATATGAACAGATCCCCAGGCCTCAAATGTCTGGGTGCGGTTATTGATCACACAACTGTCGCAGTAAAAAAAAGCCGTGCCCTGCTTTAATCTTACCGTTCCCGCCAGAATTGTCAGCTGAGTGGAATCATCCTGCTTGCGGAATTCCAGTTTGCGTACACCGGGTAATATCTCCACATTCACCAGACTATCACTTGCGGGACCTGGTCCAATGGCAGAAACAGGTTGCTGGGCACTGACGGAATGAGTCAGGGCCAGTAACAAAAGGAGCAGCCAATGGCGTGAAAAATAACGGTAAAACTTCATCTTCTATTTGACAGTGTCTTTCGGAAGGGGCGAAGTTAATGCCCCGCCCTTGTCTTTTCTGCCAAAGATGGATAAATTAACGTAGCGTTTGGGGTGTGTACGCAGATCGTCCAGCAGGACTTCCAGACTTAACACAGCATTGGAAAGATTATCGTAGAGTTTCCGGTCATTGACCAATGCACCCAGGGTACCATCCTTGCTTTCCATCTTGCTGAGAATACCTTTGAACTGTTTGATGGTGCCATTTAATTCATCAATCGTGGGTTGTATTTCCAATGCAGCCAGTTTTTCCGAAGCTTTTTTGGCATTGCCTACGGTGGCGTTGATATCATCAGTATTTTTCTTCAGACTCGATGTAAGCTCTTCTGTATTTTTCAGCGTCTGTGCAAGTGATCCGGTAGTCGGATTGAGTAAACCATTCAGGTGACTGCTGGCCTGATTCAGATTGGCCAGGGTCTGTGCGATGGCATCCTGGTTATTGGCACTAAGGAGTTTGTTGACATTCCCCATCACTTTATCCAGGGTATCAAGTGTACTGCGAACTTTGGTGAGGGTAGGAGTGAGCTGGGCTTTCACATCATCCAGAATACCTACATCCACCCGGGTTGTGAGTGTGTCTCCGGGTTTCAGAAATTCTGTGCTGCTTCCCTTCTCAATCACGATATAGGAAGCACCAACTAATGGAGAAGAAATCAGCGCTTTGGAATCTACCGGGATATTTACATCCTGACTCAGATTAATGGTGGCCACAATACCGGTCATGTCCTTATCCTTGGCTTCCAGTGTAAATACACTGCCAATCACATATCCGTTGATCTTTACCTCATTTGATTTGGAAAGCGATCCCAGATCCGTGAATACAGCATAGATCTTTCTGCTTTTTTTAAACAAATCCTTGCCCTTCAGAAAATTAAATCCAAGGATAAGGATCGTAAGGGCCGAAATGGTAAGTATGCCGACTTTTGTTTCGTTGCTGACCTTCATTAGGTTAAGTTTAACCGGAGTTGGTTTGAGAGGGCAAATTAAGGAATAAAGTCGGGAAGTCCGAAAGTCGGGAAGACCGGAAGACCGGAAGACCGGAAGTCGGAAAGACCGAAAGTCCGGAAGTCCGAAAGTCGGAATCCCGATAGCTATCGGGACCGGAAGAAGGCTTATTAAAAATAAAAGCGCATTACATTTACTGAACGCCGCTTAACTCTCGACTCTCGACTGCCGACTGTTGACTGTTGACTGTTGACTGTAGACTGCTTACTGCCGACTGCCTACTGCATACTGCTCAAAACCCCTTCTTCCCCTCTTCCTTATCCTTCTCCTCAGCCTTTTTTTCCAGCTTCTCTTTGTATTTCTTAAAAGCCTCAAAGATATTTTTCACAATCTCTCTTTGTCCTTCTTCACTGGCCATGTATTGCTCTTCTTCGGTATTGGAAATAAAACCGATTTCGATCAGAATACTTGGCATACCGGTGGCCTGCAGTACCCAGATCCCTTTATCATTTCTTTGTTTAACACCCCGGTCAACACGGCCGGCATCTTTAAATTGTTCCTGTACCTCACTGGCCAGTTCCAGGCTCTTGCGGAAATAATTCTGCGCATAGATCAGCATCCTTGCTTTTTCAACGGGGTCGCTGGGATCAGGCATGGCAAGGGTTGAAGTGGAGTCAATCTCACCGGAATATTCATTGTTCTTGGTTACTGAATTGATTTTTGAATCATTTTTATTCATGGCCCAAACATAGGTCTCGGTACCCTTGGCCTTGTTCTCCACATATACGTTTTCATACACATATTCGTAATATGTCTTTGTGTATGTTTTTTTTCCTTTTTTATAGGTTTTGGTACGCGGAATTTTATCTACCACTTTTCGCTCATACCAGCCACCGGCTTTACGCCCGGCAGAGTTGAGGTGAATAGCGATAAATAAATCAGCACCTGACTGATTGGCCAGATTGGCCCTGAATTTTAATCCTGCATCTATTGTAGGAGAGTTGCCCGGAACAATATCCGTGGTACGGGTATAAACAATTTTCATTTCAGGATACACTTTGGCCAGTGTATCTCCTAATTTTTTGGATACCTGCAGGGCAATAGCAGCTTCTGTTGTAAAACTGCCCCTGGCTCCGGGGTCAATACCGCCATGACCGGGGTCAATAATCAATGTCTTGATCCCTTTGCGGGCAGCTGGTTGGGCAAAACAAGTTAACGACAATGTGAAGAATCCAGCCAGTAACAGGAGCTTGCTGCTTCCTGGCAATATGAGCAGTTTGGTCATAAATAATCAGGGGTTCAACGCCCGCGGCGCTGCATTTTCTCGTTATGGTCCACCATTTCAAGGAAGTTCTTTACTCCGGCCTGGAATCCTTTCTTTGGATCCTTGTCCTTTTCTTTCTCCTGTTCCTTATCATTATCTTTCTCATCCTTCAGGTTCTCTTCCTGTTTTTTCTCCAGCCAGGCAGTATAATTTTTCAGCGCTGAAATGATACAACGTGAAATTTCAGACTGACCTTCATTGCTGTTCAGATATGCTTCCTCTTCCGGATTGGTGATAAATCCGGTTTCAATCAATACGCTGGGCATGGCCGTGGCCTGCAACACCCAGATACCGACACCACGCTGG
>DAORJS010000330.1:0-3345 GCA_035439185.1 Chitinophagaceae bacterium | reverse complement strand
TGGGTTGTGCGGGCTGGAAAGACCGTTTCAATCTGGAGGACACTTTATATGCCGGTGCTATCATTCATGCGATTGGAAAAAAATTCACCATCCACTGCGACAGTTCCCTGATGGCAGAAACCATGTATGCCAAACATAAAAACAAACTCCATGAGTTTGCTCCAAAACTCACACATTATCACCGCCTGGTGGAACGCTTTGGATTGATAGAAGATATCCGTTTCTGTCTCACCCCGGATGTGGCAAATGTATTACCGCTTTATGTAGAGGGAAAACTGGTGGCCAGATAGTGGAAAGAACTTCCGGGAAGGGATTCATCAGCCAGAATAAAAAAAGGGGTCAGTGAAGGGCAAAACCCTGTAAGATACTTCATTTTTTCTTTTGTTTTTTCAATCAAAATTTATTTATTATTTCTCCTGTTTTATAAGGAAATCCGCTGCACATTCTTTTACTTTTGCCGATTAACCTTTTTGGATCGTAGTGAGAAGCATGCTATCCGGAAATTAAAAAAAGCAGCAATTGGCCCTACCGCACCTTATCAAATATGTATATACCCATGGAACGGATGAAGTGATCCGCAGAGGGAAAAAAATACATGCTATCGGTTATGTGGAACTGGTGGAATATGATGACCTATTTGGCTCGGCCGTATTCCGTGTTAAAGACGATAGCTACGCCACTTACTACAAAGTCTATATTCAGAAATTCAAAGATCCCAAAGGGACAACTCTTCGTTGTGCCTGTCCGTATAACTTAGGCGATATCTGCCGGCATGAGGCCGCTGCCCTGATCCAGCTGCAGGAACTGATTGATCGCGGACACCTGCAATCTGAACATATCAGGTATAATCAGAAGCATACCGTAGCCAAGATGAAGGCCATTGATCTGAAAACACTACGCCTTCTTTCCTCACCGGAAGCTTTTCAGGAAGCCGAAACATTTTTACGCAGTAATAAAGCAACCATTGAGTTTGCAGAGAATGAAACGGTAAAAGCAACGGTTACACTGGAAGGACAGGAATACAAAGTCCTGATCCGTAAAAATGAAGAAAGAAATTTTGATACCAGTTGTGAGTACCTGGATGAAGATCATCCGCTCTGTCTGCCCAAACTGATTGTATTTCTTCAGTTACTCCATACCCACGGAGCCAATTATTTTGACAGCATCCGTAACTGGGATAAAGAAAAAAATAAATTACTCGAAGCCTATGGTTATTCACTCAGCGATGACCTGAAAGGAAAGTTCGAATTCGCTTACAAGGATGGAAAGCCTTTTCTGAGAGTACTGGATCCGACTATCAAAAGAGTGGCACCACTGGCCTCTCCTTCCCGCCCGGTATTTATTCCGGAAAAAGAGAAAAAAGAAGAAGTGGCCGAGCCATCAGCTACAGCCGTGGCCGATACGCCCACACAAAGACTGGGGATCGTATTCAATCTGAATAAAAAAACCTATCCCTATTTTACTCTCGATGTGGTAACGGGTGAACCCAATGATGCCAATGATGCATTTGCGGGTACCGTTGAAAAAATGGATATCAGCCGCTATGTCAATACCGATCAGCTTCCTGAAGCTGACCGCGAAATGCTGGGTGTGCTGCGGAAACTGCAGGAAAGCGAAATCAATAAGTATATCAGCCGGAACTCTCCTTTCTCGGGTATCTGGGAGAATATTATCCATCATGAAGATGATGATCTGCCGGATGAAACCAAGGAACTCATGGCAGAATACCTGCTGCCCAAGCTGAAAAAGATGTTTTTGGAATCAGCTTCCAGTTCCTTTGTGTTTGTACTGCCGGAGAAAAAAGCCTTCAAGACCAATAACCTGGTTCCCCTGCAACTACAGGCAGCCGAGGCCAAACCACATTTTATTGTAAAGAAGAATGCACAGTATTCGGTTCAATGCCGGGTAAAAGCCGGAGGGATAGAATATGATCTGAGTGATAATGAAAGCCCGAGCCCGCTTTTATTTCTGTATAACGAACAGGCCTGGCTCTGGTCGGGTAATGAAGTGATCCACCTCGTTGAAAAATTTCTGCCTTCCGGTAAAATGAGTATTCCGGCGGATGAATGGGAAAAAACACTGACCCAGTTTATCCTCCCGCTGACCAGGGAACATAAAGTTGATTTTGATAAATCACTGGTGCAGGAGGTAAGAGACGGAGATCCGGAGGTTAAACTCTTCCTGCTGGAGAAAGGTGAATACCTGGTATTCCAGCCTTCTTTCTCTTATAAAGGATATGAAACCCGTTCCCGCGACCGGGATGATGTGATTGTACCCCAGGGCGACAAAGTACTCATCGTTCACCGGAACCGGGAAAAGGAGAATGAGTTTATTCAGAAACTGCAGAATCTGCATTCCAGTTTTATTCATAATGAAGACAGCGGTACCCTGGCATTGAAAGGGGCCGATGTGTTGCGGAACAACTGGTTCTTTCTGTTCGTGGACGCGATGAAGGATATGAAGACTCCGGTGTTTGGATTTGAAGCGCTGAAAAATTTCCGGTTTAACACGGCAAGACCACAGACCAAGATTTTTATCAGCAGCAATACCGATTGGTTTGATGCCAAAGTGGATATTGTCTTCGGCGACCAGCATGTTACCGTTGCAGAAGTAAAAAGAGCCCTGGCCAATAAGCAGCAGTTTGTACAACTGAATGATGGCACTTTTGGAATCTTACCGGAAGAATGGTTGAAAAAATATTCTCTCCTGTTCAGGGTAGGGGAAGGAAAAACCAACTCACTCAAATTATCCCGTTTTCACCTGAGCGTGGTGGATGAATTATATGAAACAAGGGATGAGGAAGAACTGGTGGTGCAGCTGGAAGAAAAATATGCTAACCTGCGGGAGTTCAATAAGATCAAAGAACTGGAACCCTCTGCGCATCTTCAGCCGATACTGCGCCCCTACCAGGTAGCGGGATTCCAGTGGCTGAACTATCTCACTGAAATCAAATGGGGAGGAATTCTGGCCGATGATATGGGTTTGGGTAAAACCGTACAGGCATTGTCATTTCTGGAACATTATCATAATAAAGAAGGTAAACTGAAGGCGCTGGTGGTTTGTCCGACCACTTTGATTTATAACTGGGAAAACGAGATCCGCAAATTCACACCCACGCTTACTTATAAAATTCACCATGGTGCCACCCGTACCCGGGTGAAAGAAGAACTGACGGATCATTCTGTTACGATTACAACCTATGGGACACTCCGCAGTGATATCAAATTACTGATGAGTCTTGAATTTGACTATGTGATCCTGGATGAGAGCCAGGCAATCAAGAACCCCGGGAGTAAAGTGGCCAAGGCGGCTTGTTTGCTGGCAGCGAAGAACCGTCTTTGTATG
>DAORJS010000329.1:0-3346 GCA_035439185.1 Chitinophagaceae bacterium | reverse complement strand
TTTTCATGCTTTATGCAAAATACAATTTCTGTTTTGTAGTTCCCCCATCCCCCCCTGTGCAAAATATTATTCATTTTTTTAATCTCCCTTCGCTGGTTTTCTCCAAAGAAAATTTTAAGTTTGGTTACACCCCTTAACCTTGCTTATGAAAAATTCCGGACAGCCCCCTGTCAGTGACAAAAGCGCCAATCAACCTCAGAACCCCATTCGTCGTAAGCTCTTAAAACTATTAGGACTCGGAACCGGTATCGGCGCCGCCCCCGCGATTGCTGGTAATACCAATGATCTCGCCGATGCCCTCTTCGAAACCGCCGGCTTCCTCAGCGATAAAACCGTACTGATTCTTTTCCGGCCACAGGACCTGCTGGAACTGAAACTGACTTTCACCGGTTATAAAAAATCTGCCGATAATAAGTCATTAGTAAAAACCGCCGGCCCCTTTCTGTTGCTGGTGGAATTTCAACCGCAAAGTATCGCCGAACAGGCCTGGGAAGAAACCGGGGGTGAAGAAGGACAAGCCAACCTCGACGAATCCGCCAAAAAAGACCTGAAATGGAATAATCCCAATGAACCGGTACTTACCGGTATGATTATCGGCAATCCCAATATCAATCCCGGTATCAAGAGTATTATCCCCCCTGCTAAAACCTATATCTCCGGTAAAACCAGACTGGTCTTTGATACAAAAGGAAAGGATAATATCGCTCTCTCTCCAAGCAGTCTGCTCGACTGGAGTAATTTTCAGATGGTAGTCAATAAAAGAGCCACCTGTACGCCGGTTTTCTCAGCAGATGATATCCGCACCCCCATCTATGATAATAAAAATATCATCGCCCCAAAGAATATTGAACCGGTCAAGACCGCACCGGTTACGCTTCCCAATAATAATAACAACAATAATCCGAATCCCGGTCGCCGGATCACGAACCCGCCGGTGAATAGCCGCGATACCTTACGTCGTCAGGTGGAACTGAACCGCAATACACGTGCCGCCGGCAGAGACGAAGCCAATACCATTGCCAAAAATGAATTACCCATTGCCGCTATCAAAACAGATGAGGGATTATTAGCCAATATCAACGCCTATCTCAACAGCAATAAACCGGCACCCATTGGTGAAAACGAAACTTCCATTGAAGCCCCCTATCGTTTATTCCTTTCTCCCAATCAATTCGCGGCCTGGAAACAGGAAGCCCTCTTACAAAATCGTCCGGATCTGCAGGGCACACAATTGTCCACCTACGAACTCTGGCATACCCGCCTCGCCAGTACCAACTGCCGCGGCACCCTCGATAATTCAAGAGCCACCAAAGGAATCAAAACCATCCGTGCCTTATGGGGGACTGATATTAATGGAGACTGGACCCAAAAACCGGAACGTGATTATTCACCGGACGGAAAAATGGATATGGTGGGATTAAATAAATTCATCACTTCCCTGTATAACGACGATCGTCACTGCATTGTACACCAGACCAGCAATTTTGGGATCAAAGAATTTAAACCCAAACCCATCCAGGTGAATAACCTGATGCTGAGTACCCTTGGCGCCTGGCTGGATGCCATCGTGGAATTCAAAAGACCGGAATTGAAAAGTGTAGACGGCAGTCTGAACATGCTGAAGTGGAAACATATCGCCACCCTGGCCCGCGATCATTATGTGGAAGTGGTGTATGCCGGTAATATGTATCCGTTCGGTCACGAAGCCGCACTCGTCCGTATCACCGAACGCAAACCTAAAAACGGGTTTGCCGGCAACTGGCAGCGTTATTTTGTGGCAATTACGGAAGAAGAAAAAAAGTTTAATCAGCGTGACCGGGACGGAAAATTCAATGCCTTCCCGTTTTCTACAATAAAGATTGTAACTACAGCCACTCCCACTATCAGCAGTCCTAATAAATTTATGCCTTCTGCAGCGGGTAATAAGGATTGGCAATTTGTTCCTACCATGGCTAACGGGAATCCCTTCCTCTTCAAAATTGTTGCCTATGATTATGATGGTGGTGATGTGAGTTTTGAAATGCCACTGGTCTTTGTGAGCACCAATATAAGCCTGAATAATGACCAGTCACCGAATGGAGGTTTTATAAAAGATCTGAATGAATATTACGCCAAGCAATCCATTAATTCGGTCAATCTCCGCAATCAGAAAATGGCCCTGGCCCGCAGTACCGGTAAACCGGGAGAAACCCATTATGAAACCAATAGAATCATCTTTAGCGGTAATCTGCTCTTAAAGGAATCTCCTTATTTCGGTCCCGGTACGGCATCACTTGATGTGTTTGTCAGCGCAGTGGAAAATATCACCGGCCAGCGCAAACCGCTTAAAATACAACTGGAAGATGACAATAATCCTGGAGGCGTCATTGCCAGATTGCACCCTTCCAGTGGTAAACTGGCAGTGAATTTTAATGGCAGTGGTAATAAAACCGGGGGCAGTCTTTCACCCAATTTCTCCATCACGGGGTTATCAAGAACCTATGGTGCCATCAGCGGTAAGATTGAGGATGTCAAGAACAAACTGATGGATCCTGCCTCCTTTTTTGATACGAGCGCCAAATTATTCGGAATCATTCCCCTGAGCAGTATTATTAAAGCCACTACCGATTTAGTCGCCGGTGAATCACCCATTCCCGCATTAAAAAATATTGAGACCGACGAAGCCCGGATCACCCAATACACCTGGAAAGGTGCCAAACTGGTGAAACAGGACTTTTTTAAAAAGATGCTCATATTTGATCCGGCTAATGATGCAAGGCTGATCATTGAAACCAGTCTCTACCGTTACAAAGGCAATAAGCCCAATGCATTGATCGTGGATTCTTCCATCAGCGGTTTTGATATCATCCTCGCCGGGCTGGCAAAGGTTGGATTTAAAAAAGTGGGATTCAAGACAGGAGCCAATACCAAGACAGATTTTACAGTTGACATGAAGAATCCGGCCCTCGAATTCCTGGGTCCGCTCACATTCATTAATGTACTGCAGAAATATATTCCTGCTGATGGATTCAGTGATCCGCCATTCCTGGATATTACTACCAGCGGTATTACTTCCGGATATACCCTGGCCCTGCCCGATGTACAGCTGGGTGCATTTACGCTGCGTAATATCAATCTCGGTGCCTCAGTCAATCTTTCCTTTACCGGTGGACCGCTGATCATGCGTTTTAATTTCTGTGAGAAACACCAGCCCTTCCAGCTTACAGTTTCTGCATTAGGTGGCGGTGGTTTCCTGGCCCTGGAGTTTGATGTAAAAGGATTACGCACCCTTGAAGCGGCCCTGGAATTCGGAGCAGCGGCTTCTATCAATCTTGGTGTAGCCAGCGGTGCAGTAAGTATCATGGGC
>DAORJS010000328.1:0-3354 GCA_035439185.1 Chitinophagaceae bacterium | reverse complement strand
CATTGGCTTTTTTGGAACATTCACATATTTCTTCTCCGATCTGGGTTCCGCTTTTGCTTTTTCCGCAGGACACTAAAAAAGTTGCCGAAAGGGCGAGGATGGCGATTTTTTTAATCATGGTAAGTGGTTTGGTATTTGGTGTTTAAATAATTGCATTTAAAATGAAGGGATTAATCTCCGGTATGGGTTTTCCGGAAAGACTTCCCATCCCAATATATAACTAATGTCGCTCTTTCAAAATACTCCACATTAATGGCATCAGCTTTTAATTGGAAAGGGGGTTGATCCATTCCAGCCAGTTCTCCTTTGGGATAGGTGGATAAAGCACAGATATCAATATCTTCCTTCCAGAAAATGATCCGGTCCTTACTTAGCGGTTGACCCAGCAGGATCGCCAGTTGGTATTCCGCTTTGTCTTTTGTTTTAACCAGGGCGGTCATATCAGCCTGTCCGTCTCCATTAAAATCTCCTTTTGTCAGATAAGGATAATCGGGATTATCTTTTCTTTTCGGCGCAATGAAATAGTCAAATTCATCTTTTTTCCATGCGGCTGATTCATCTGTCAGCACAGCCAGCGTACCACCCGAATTTTCTGTCAGCACATCATTGACCTGTTCCGTTTCTGCGGTAATAACAGGCTGCACAGAACGAGGCATAGGAGGAGTGGTATCAAGACCGTTGCCAGGGGTATCATTTGAAGCTGTCGATGGTCCGGATTTTCTGCTGTTGCAGGAGACCAGCAGGAAGAGGCAAAGGATAATGCGCAGTTTCTTCATCAATGGATTACTGTTTGCTAAATTTAAATGGAAAATGAGGTTAAGCAGCTCCCAATACAACCAGCAATGCAAACACAATGGCTGCAAAAATCAGCAGCCAGCTGAAAAATACTGCCCCCGCTATGCCCAGCAGAAAAAGTAAGAGGGTAATCCAGAATTTGGTATTGGTCTCCTGTTCATAAAGGTACACAGCAACAGGAGGGAGTAAGATGGCCAGCACCACCAGGATTAGGGTATTCGTATCAGTTTCCATGCCGGCTTTCTTTCTGGCATAGAAATTCCTGATTTCCCTTCGGGCTTTTTTAAGCCGCTCTTTACGTTCCTGTTTAGGAAGTGATTTAAAAGCCTGAAAAGCTTCCCGGGTGATTAATTTATGTTCTTCACTCAGGGAATCCGAAACTGGCAGGACTGGCAAGCTGGCACCAAGCCGGAAAAAAGTCATACCGGAAAACAGGATCAGGAACAGGCTTTTTTTCATAACAGGATAGTTTGGTGATCAGGAATTTTTACTAAAAATAAGCCCCGCCAATTGGCGGGGCTTACTAAATATTTCAACAGGTGTTAATAGCTTACATAATGTCCAGTGCCTTTACAAAGGAAGTGGTCTGGAAAGGGAGGATCAGGGTCAGCCACTCCCAATGGGAATAAATCGCAAATAAGAGGCCAGCGGTTGAAAGCAGGAAAACCAGAAACCAGAGACCACGGTATTTTTTAGTTTGCTCCATTGCAGAAAATTTTTGCAAAAATAAGGCGCAGCCGGTGAATGATAAAAATAGTTTTACAGGTCTGTTAGTATTTGCCTTTCCGGATGGCCATTGGTATGGCAAAAAGAGCACCCGCTATCGCCAAAAACCACTTCAGCAGCACAATTGTATGATATGTTGTAAGCTGTCCTACAGTTTCCGGTTCCCGGATCCAGGATAAGAGGTAAATATTTTCAACAATATCACAAACCCAGGCAATGCCCTGGGCGAAGGCCAGGAACAACAATACACGCCTGATCCAGCGGGTACTGGATTTGCTTCTGGCTATCATGCAAAGCGACGCTATACCCGGATAGACTCCGGCCATAAAGGCAAAGTCAAAGTACAAATGATAACCCAGTATTTGCTTCACGGCTGGACTGATCCCGGTCAGTATTTCAATAATCCGGTCCCCGGAATAAGAAATTTCCAGTCCGATAATGGTAAAAAGCTGCCCCTGAAACAGGAAATCCTTTTCCATCCACTTCATACAAAAAGCCGTTCCGGCAAAAAGACCCAGCGAAAAAAGAAACAGCTTTCTCCAGCCCTGAATATTATAACTCATACGTATGTGTAAATTTTTTCCGATAATTTGCAGCGAACCGGAAAGGTTCCCCGTTTTTTAAACTATATTCGTAACTTAATGTGTTATTGAAACACGACCAGCCGCAAAACCAAAGAAGCACGATTGCGATGAAGTTCCAGTTTTATTTGCGTTTTCATACAAAGTATGGACAAAGTTTATGGATTTCGGGGAGTTCCGACATATTGGGGAATAATGACCCCTCCCGGGCAGTCCCCATGGAATACCTGAATGATGAATTCTGGACGGCTTCCCTTGAGATACGGCGAAAAGATCTGGGCCATCAACTCACCTATAAGTATTTGCTTAAGAACGAAGAAGGGGAGTGGGTAAAAGAATGGGGGCAGGATCGTTTTATTGAGGAAACAGATAAAGAAACCCAGGAAGTACAGTTGGTAGATACCTGGAATCATGCTGGTGAATATGAAAATGCCTTTTTTTCTGCCCCATTCCAGAAAGTATTATTGAAAAGAGCTGCCCCCGGAACTGCCCGGTCTGCCGATAAATCACCTACCCATATTTTCAAAGTCAAAGCACCTTTGCTCAAAAAGCACGAAGCGGTTTGTCTGATGGGTACAGGCAACCGGCTGGATGACTGGCAAACGGAAAAACCACTCGTGCTTAAAAAGGAAAATGGCGATTCTCCTGGTGACTGGTGGGTAGCCAGACTTGATTTATCCGGTGAAAGTTTTCCGATAGCATACAAGTACGGAGTCTATGACAGTTCAACAAAGTCATTTGTCCGGTACGAAGATGGTAATAACCGGCTGCTGTACAGTGATGCCTCCAAAAGAAAATTGACCATCCAGCATGATGGCTTCGTTCACCTGCCGAATAATACCTGGAAAGGTTCTGGTGTAGCAATACCCGTATTCAGCCTGCGCAGTAAAAAAAGTTTTGGCGTAGGTGAATTCAATGATATCCGTTTACTGGCTGATTGGGCGGTAAAGACCGGATTGAAACTGATACAACTGCTTCCGGTTAATAATACCATGTCCAGTTTTACCTGGATGGACTCTTATCCTTATTCTGCAATTTCAGCTTTTGCCCTGCATCCCATCTATATTAATCTGGAAAAAGTAGCGGGCAAAGAATATGCAGAAGAGCTGGCTCCCTTGAAAAAAATACAGCAACAGCTGAACGAACTGACCGTGGTGGATTATGAAGAGGTCATGAAATACAAATTTGCCGTATTGAAAAAACTGTACACGGCAATGGGAGCGGAAACCCTGGATACTGCAGATTTCAAAGC
>DAORJS010000327.1:0-3357 GCA_035439185.1 Chitinophagaceae bacterium | reverse complement strand
TGGCCGCAAAGGTCAGCTAAAATGCATATTCAAAAGAAAATATTAAGAATTATCTGATACTGCTCCGGTACTGTGGAATTCATTGCCTGCTGCATCTGATTTATAAAGAACGTACCATGAAACAGCAGGAAATTTTAAAAGCCGATTTGCTCGATATCATTTTCGAGCACCGTAATAAAGAGTATGGCGCTTATGCCCTCAGAAAAAATTATTCTCAGCGGCTGCTATTAGCATTAGGAGGAGGATTATCTATGGCTGCCTTGCTGCTGATCATGTCAATGAATGGTCCGGAAGAAAAAGAACTGACCAAACAACCGGTACGGGAAGAAATGCTGATCAGGGAACTGGTACTGCAACCCAAAAAACCGGAGCCTCCCAAAGAAAAAATCATTGCGGCAAAACCGAAGGAACAAAAGAAAACAGTTCCAACAGCAAAGGCCAAATATGTCAATCAATTTGATATCAAAAAAGATGAGCTGGTCAAAACAACTGTAAATTCAGTGGAATCGCTGAAGGATAAAGAAATCGGGGAAACTGATATCGCAGGTAAACCGGCTGAAGCGATTGTGAAAATTCCCGAAGCAACCACTAACGGACATGGCAACAGTGGTCCGAACCCCGGCGATAAACCAGTGAACTTTGAAGCCGTTGAAAAGGGCGCTGAATTTCCTGGAGGACTGCAGGCCCTGCACCGTTACCTGGCCAATAATCTCCGTACCCCGGATGATCTGGAAAGCGGAGCTAAAAAGCTGGTGAAAGTCAGGTTCAGGGTTGAAGCAGATGGTTCTGTACTTGATTTCGAAATTGTGGAAAGCGGGGGAAAGGAATTCGATAATGAAGTACTGCGTGTTTGTAAGAAAATGCCCCGCTGGACGCCTGCTTTTCAGAACGGAATCAACGTTCCTGTAAGCTTTATGATCCCGGTAACATTTTTGGGAACCGAATAACAAAATTTCAATATTTTCCCGTTTTAATCGTCCCTGGCCCGGCGCCAGGGATGATTTTTCAGACGGATATCCCGTCTGAAAATGAAAAAAAATAAAAATGTTTGAAGAATACGAAAGGAAAAGGCGAAAGCAGGTAGCCCAGATGAAGTCGCTGATGGATTATGGCATGGGGCTGCTGATCCTCATAGTGGGTTTGTTTTTTTTATTTCGAAGTCAACTGGGCAATTTCCCGCTGAATGAACGGTTGGGGGCGCCGGATACACTGGAAAAATTATTCGGTGGAATCTGTGTGGTATATGGCAGCTGGCGCATCTACAGAGGGTATAAAAAAAATTATTTCAGATGAAGAGCTTGCTACCGGATTTTACAAAACGATGGTTAGTTCTTTCTCTGTTGCTGACAACAGGGGTCTTTTCCTGTAAATCATTCGAGGATCAGCGGAATGAACTACCTGATAATGCATTTAAGGGCACGATCCGGATCAGTGCCGATGAATCATTCAAGCCGGTGATTGATGAACAGGTGAAGATTTATGAATCGCAGCACCAGCGTGTGAAAATACTGGTGGATTATAAACCGGAAGCAGAATGCCTGAAAGATCTTCCCAATGATTCTGTAAGAATGGTGATTGCTACCAGGGCAGCTTCCACAGATGAAAAGAATTTTGTATCTGATACTTTAAAGAAGAATCTGAGAAGCATGACCATTGCACTGGATGCGATTGCAGTGATCGTTCATCCCGATGCACCGGATTCATTATTTACGCTACAGGAGATCAGGGAAATCCTTACAGGAAAATACAAGAAAAAGTTAATTCCCGTTTTTGATGGTGTCAAAGCAACCAGTGCAGTACGTTTTTGCATCGATTCAGTATTGCGTGGCGACTCACTCACTAAGGATGCCATGGCTGCCCGCAGCAGCGAAGGAGTGATTAATTATGTGGCGGAACACCCCGATGTAGTTGGTTTTATTGGGATTAGCTGGATCGGAAACCCGGAAGATCCTTCCCAGATGAGTTTTTTGAAAAAAGTAAGAGTGGCATTGCTCGAAAGCACTGATAAGCCAGGCAAGTTTGTAAAAGCTTACCAGGCAAACATTTATCTAAAACGTTACCCATTGGTACGGGATTTGGTTTATATACTAAAGGAAAACTACAAAGGACTTGGAACGGCCTTTGCAAATTTTATGAGCGGAGAGACTGGACAAAAAATTTTCAGAAGAGCTTACCTGGTACCGGCTAAAAAAAATTTCGGAATCAGGCCTGTAAAGCTGAAGGAGTAAAGAAAGGATGTAATTATATTTACACACTCTAAAAGAAGAAGTAAAATGAAGAAGACCACTATCACTTTTCTGCTGTCCGGCATACTACTCGTATCCGGTGCGAAAGCGCAGACCCTGCAGGAGGGTATGAATCACCTGTACGCTAAGCGGTACAACAATGCGATTGCTGTATTTGACAAGCTGCTGGCCGTGAATCCGAATGCAGTAGAGGCTATTTACTGGAAAGGTCAGGCCATTCTTGATAATGAAGAAATCAAAGGGGCCCGGTTGACGGAAGCCCGCAGTCTGTATGAAAAAGCATTGCAGGCCACAAACGGAGCACCGCTCCTCAAAGTAGGCATGGGTCATGTAGATCTGTTATCAGACAAGGCCGATGATGCCCGCCAGCAGTTTGAAACCGCATTGACCATGACCCGGGGAAAAAAAGGAGATGATCCGGTAATTGAAACTGCCATTGGCCGCGCCATTACTGATGCCAAGAATGCAGACTATGCTTACGCTGTCCGCTTACTGGAAGATGCTGCCACTAAAGATCCCAAAAACACAGAGACCCTCTTGCAACTGGGTAATGCTTATCGTAAAGCCGGACAGGGCCAGGGCGGTGGTAAGGCCTTCGAATCGTATAATAAAGCATTATCTGTTAACCCGCAGTTTGCAGTAGCCAGTCTGCGGCTGGCCCAGTTATTTGAATCCCAGAAGAACTGGGACCTGGTACTGGAAAACCTGAATGCAGCCATTACCAAGGATACCAAATTCACAGCGGCTTACTTTGAATTATTTTACTATTATTTTTATCGGGCCAAATTTGAAGAAGCAGATACCTACCTTCAAAAATACATTGACAGCAAACTGCCTGAAACCGATATTCAGGATCAGTTCCTCTATGCACAGCTTTGCTATGCCCGTAAAGATTTTGCCTGTGCGGTAACAAAAGCAGAAGCCGTGGTGGCTAATAAAGGCAAAGCCACCAAACCCAAAGTATACCGCTTGCTGGCCTATGCCTATTATGATAAAGGCGATTTTCCAAATGCCAAAAAATACAGCGATCTGTTCTTCCTGTATAAAAATCCGGAGGATTATATCTCCAAAGACCATAAACTCCGGGCCGATATCATGGCACAAACCGGCG
>DAORJS010000326.1:0-3360 GCA_035439185.1 Chitinophagaceae bacterium | reverse complement strand
GGTGGCCGCTGTAAAAGCAGCCGGACTGGTTGAAACCCTTAAAGGTGCTGGTCCTTTCACTGTATTTGCTCCTACGAATGCAGCATTTACTGCATTACCTGCCGGAACGGTTGACAACCTGCTGAAACCTGAAAACAAAGCAGACCTGACCAATGTACTGACCTATCATGTGGTAGCCGGTGCATTGAAAGCAGCTGATCTTAAAGACGGACAAAAACTGAAAACTGTTCAGGGAACTGAGTTAACCGTTACGATTAAAGATGGTAAAGTGATGATTGATGGTGCGAATGTAACTGCAGCCGACCTGATGGCGAGCAATGGTGTGATCCATGTGATTGATGCTGTGGTACTGCCTAAAAAATGATGTTGATTGTTGGTGTTGATAACGGGAGTGGCTTTTGCCACTCCTTTTTTTTATATGAATTGTACTAGCTTCGAAAGATGCCGGATCAAGTCCGGCATGACATAGTGCTGGCCTGATGAAAGACTCCGTATAACTCTCAAGCTCTTACTGCAATTGAGCAGGACGTCACCCCAACATTTACTGTTGGGGTCTGTTTGTGAAGTGCGATTGTCGTTACTCTTTCTAAAGATACCGGGTCGAGCCCGGCATGACATAGTGCTGGCCCGATGTACGACTCAAAATAATCGGAGACTCATAACAGGCTTGGAGATTGTCACCCCGGACTTGATCCGGTGTCTTTTTGTGTACTGAGATTTTCGTTGCTCTTCTAAAGATACCGGTCCATAGGACTCCTTTGGAGGTCAAGCCCGGCATGACATAGTACTAGCCCGGTATGACAAATAACATGCCTGTAGCGCAGTCAAAATAATTGTTGCATGCTTTTAAAAATACCTCGAAGGAATCAAATACTCCTTCACATAATCGCTTACCCCATCTTCCAAAGTGGTAAAGGGTTGCTGATATCCCGCAGCCCGCAATTTATGCATATCCGCTTCAGTGAAGTACTGGTATTTATCACGGATATCTTCGGGCATATCAATATAATCAATAACAGGTTCTAATCCCATGGCTGCAAAAACCGCTTTCTCCAGATCATCAAAACTCCGGGCCTTGCCAGTACCCAGATTATATAATCCGTTCTGATCTTCTTTCCAATTCCCATCGGTCATTTGAGCAAATAACCAAATGCAAACTGCAGCCACATCTTTGACATAAATAAAATCCCTGAGCTGTTGTCCGTCTTTATAATCCGGACGATGGGACTTGAATAATTTAACCCTGCCCGTTTTCCGGATCTGATTATAGCCATGAAAAATCATACTGGCCATACGGGCCTTGTGGTATTCATTCGGGCCATATACATTGAAGAATTTTAATCCGGCCCAACCGGCTGGCATTTTATCTTGCTGTAAAGCCCATTTATCAAATTCGTTTTTGGAAACCCCATAAGGATTCAGGGGTTGCAGCTGATCCACCAGCGCATGATCATCTTTATACCCCAGTTCCCCAGCCCCATAAGTAGCTGCTGAAGAAGCATAGACCAGGGGGATTTGTTTTGCGGAACAATATTCCCAGATTTTTTTAGAGTAGGCTACATTGAGTTCCTCGTGTACCGCATAATCAAATTCCGTGGTATCAGTCCGGGCACCCAGGTGAAAGACAAAATCAATGGCCGGATCATTTTCTTTTAACCATTCAAAGAGTACAGCCCTTTCCACTTTGGCAGTAAACTCCTTGCTATCGAAATTGAACCATTTATCTTCCTCACTGAAATCATCCACAATGATGATATCCCGGAAACCCAGCTGATTGAGTTGTCCCAGCAGGTAACTGCCAATAAAACCCGCAGCGCCGGTCAGTAAAATTTTTTGATTGGTTTGCATAAATAGTTTCTCCTGCTTCCACCACACCAGAGCCATGTGCTCCACTCCTACCCCTGTATCGTATGAACAAATTTTATATGATCAGATTGAACTCAGTGCTGACCCGGCTTCTTCTTTGGACAGGAAATTTTCAATGGCGGTATCATACTGATCCTGCCACCAGTCAATCGTACCCCAGAAATCCCGGTCAATGATCATTTCTCCGCTGGTGACCACCCCGATTTCTGTCGCAGTAGTACCGGCAATGGCTTTTTTAAAGTCAGCCAGCTGGTAAGGAGAAACGGTGACGACCACCCGGCTCTGTGCTTCCCCGAAGAGGGCCGCATCTTTTCGGATATCCGTGGCCGTTAGTATATCAAAACCCAGTCCGCGGTTAAATCCTTTTTCACATAAAGTCACAAACAAACCACCCTCACTGATATCGTGGGCTGATTCAATCAGTTTGTTACTGATCAGTTGAGTGATGGTCTGCTGCAGTGCATATTCTTTCTCCAGTTCAAAATGCGGAGCAGGAGAATATTGCACGCCACAAATTTTGGCGAGGTACTGGGAGGAATTGATATCATCCGGATTCTCCCCGATTAAAAAGATATGATCCCCCGCATTTTTAAAGTCGAGGGTCATTTTATGACTGAGGTCTTCCAGTAATCCCACCATTCCAATGGTTGGTGTGGGGAATACCGGTCCATCAGGATTCTGGTTATAGAAACTCACATTACCTCCGGTAACCGGGGTATTGAATTTGCGGCAGGCATCTCCCATCCCTTTGATTGCATTCACAAACTGGTAATAGACTTCGGGATCATAAGGGTTACCGAAGTTCAGACAGTTGGTCACACCCAGGGGTTCCCCGCCACTGCAAACGATATTCCTCGCAGCTTCACTCACAGCAATCATCGCCCCTTTGTAAGGATCTGCAAATACATAACGGCTGTTACAATCCGTCGTTACTGCAATTCCCTTGGGTGTTCCTTTTACTAATACAATGGCCGCATCGGTCGGGGCATTGGTAGAGGTATTATTGGTACCCACCATGCTATCGTACTGGTTATAGACCCAGCGTTTGGATGCAATGGAAGGCAATTGAATCATTTTTTCAGCTACAGCTTTGAGATCTTCAGGCACCGGTATGCTGTTGGCATCAAAGTTTTTGATTGTCGCTAAATAAGCAGGCTCTTTGTATTCCCGATCATATTGCGGTGCCCCGCCACCGAGCACCAGTTCATGAGCCGGTATGGAGGCTTCGAGTTCACCATGCATATAAAAATTCAGGATGCCATCATCGGTTACTTCACCAATTACAGAACAGGGCAGGTCCCATTTTTCAAAAATGGCACTTACTTCTGCTTCTCTTCCTTTCTCTGCCACCAGCAACATTCTTTCCTGACTTTCGCTGAGGAGCAGTTCCCAGGTCTTCATGTTTTGCTGACGGGTGGGTACTTTATCCAGATCAATCCGCATACCCACTTCTCCCTTTGCACTCATCTCGGCAGTAGAACAAATGATACCGGC
>DAORJS010000325.1:0-3370 GCA_035439185.1 Chitinophagaceae bacterium | reverse complement strand
TCTTCAATATCGCTGATTACACGGGTCAGATCCGGACGGGTAAGCCTTATCACCTGTAAACGGGTATTGAATTCATGCAACTTCTCAAACATATCGGTATGCATGATTTCCACCGCCAGCAGAGGTATGATGCCCACAAGAGATCTTACTTTCAACCGCTGACTGGTTCCGTCTTCAAACTGTACAGCATCATAGTAAAATGCATCTTCCTCATCCCATAAAGAAATATCTTTTTTACCCATATGGTGCATGGCCCATCCGATATTGAGATAATGCCGGAAAAATTTAGCGGCAGATTCTTCATAAGCCTTATTGTGCTGGGCCAGTTCCAATGAAATCCGCAGCATATTGATGGCATACATGGCCATCCAGCTGGTGGCATCGGCCTGTTGTAATTTTTTGATACCGGGCGGCATGGAGTTGCGGTCGAATACACCGATATTATCGAGTCCCAGGAATCCTCCTTCAAATACATCCGTTCCATTCTCATCCTTCTGATTCACCCACCAGGTAAAATTCATCAGGAGCTTCTGAAAAGCCCTTTCCAGAAAATCCCAGTCGGCTTCCCCGGTTTTTTTCCGGTCGGTTTCAAATACCTCCCAGACTGCCCAGGCATGCACGGGCGGATTCACATCACTGAAATTCCATTCATAGGCAGGAATTTGTCCATTGGGATGCATATAATATTCGCGTAGCACCAACAGGAGTTGCTCTTTCGCAAAATCCGGATCAATATGTACAAAGGATGCAGCATGAAAAGCCAGATCCCAGGCTGCAAACCAGGGATATTCCCATTTATCGGGCATGGAAATAATATTCCGGGCAGTCAGGTGCTGCCAGTCATAGTTCCGGCGATGATTACGGGGCGGTGCTGTATCTCCGGGTTCCCCAAATAACCATTTGAATACATCGTGGTAATAAAACTGTTTGGTCCAGAGTAAACCACTAAAAGAACTCTGCAGTAAATTTTTTTGCAGTCCATCTGCAGTGTCCGGTATTATGGAATCATAATAAGCCTGGGTTTCGGATCTTCTTTCCAGAAATACCTGATCAAATTGATCCCAGGGTGCACTTAGTTCAGCTTTGCTTAACCTGACCCTGAATACCTGTTGCTCACCGGCTTTCAATGTGGCCTTCCAATGAATGGCTGACTTGGTTCCTTCCATGGCAGGGTTAACTGCAGGCATTCCATTCACCACATAATTATTGATACCATCTTTTACATAGTCTGTTTCATTGGGGCGATGAAAAATCCTTGCAGTATTAGTTTCGTTATCGCAAAATAGTTGCTCACCTCCTTCATGGTATAAAAAGAAACTGCCATTACGCGCTGAAATGGCGTGGATACAAGCGGGATTGATCGCTTTGATCACCGGTTTTACAAATCTTTTATTATGCCGCCAGAAATTCCGGTACCAGAAATGCGGCAGCACATGGATATCAGATGTATCAGGTCCCCGGTTGATGACTGTTATCTTCAGCAGGATATCATTGATACCCGCCTTCGCATATTCAATCATGCAATCGAAATATCTGTTTTCACTGAAAATACCTGTGTCAGCCAGTTCGAATTCGGGTTGCAGGCGATCGCGCTGATTTTTTTTCAGCAGATCTTCATACGGAAATGGGCTTTGCGGGTATTTGTACAGGTACTGACAATAGGAGTGGGTGGGGGAGGATAAAAGATGATAATAGATTTCCTTCACATCCTCTCCGTGATTGCCTTCGTTATTCGTGAGACCGAATAATCTTTCTTTCAGGATACTGTCTTTCCCGTTCCAGAATACCGGTGCCAGACAAAGCACCTGATCGGCATCACAAAAGCCGGCGATTCCGTCTTCACCCCAGCGATAGGCATAACTGCGGGCCAGATCGTGATTGATAAAACCCCAGGCATTGCCTTCGTGGCTATAATCTTCACGCACGGTGCTCCACTGCCTTTCAGACAAGTAAGGTCCCCATTTTTTCCAGTTCTTATTATGTTCGGATATTAAAAGCCGTTGTTGTTCGGTTAAACTCATGCAGAATACTACGTTTTGTTAAACGGCAGGCATCGTGTAAAAGGTAAATATATTTGAAATAAATCATTTGAGGAAAGTAGAATGTATGACACAACTGCTAACGAATATGCATTGTGCCCTTTGTACAAAACCTTCGGGCCCTTTGTGGTAATATTTTTGATGAGAAGGGCTGATTTTTTCAGCAACCCTTCAATTTCCACCCGGTTTATTTAAATTTCAGGGCAATAAAAGCCAAAGCCGATTTTACACTTACTGTGCCTTTATAAAATACTTTGTGCTCTTTGTGATATATCCTTTGAACCCTTTGTGGTAATATTTTTGAAGAGTAGCGCAGATTATTTCTGCATCCCCTCAATTTCCACCCGGTTTATTTTTCTCCTGCGGATTTAACTGAAAGAAAACCGCATTGCATTGATCCAGGTATTCCTGAATGGGACCTAATCCTACAGTCTGCCTTCTTTTATCGAGATTAATTGTATCAATGCAGGGTTTGAGCCTGGTATTGGCACTCATGATGACCTGTGTGCCATAAATCTGCGGCCTCCCCTGATTGAGCTCCGTGCGGTCGGTCAGGTAAGCGAAATTTTGTCCGGTGGCATTTTGTTTTTCCACTTTTTGCTGCATATCCTTCAATACTTCCAATTGAAAAGCCACATTGAAATCACTGTGTTGAACCAGGGTAAAGTATTGATCAGAATGCTGTACTCCCACCAGATCATATCCCGGATAGCCAAATTTTCTGAAGATGGTTTCTATCAATGGGAAATTACTCCGGATTACCCGCTGATACGCTGCTGCCGCACTATCTGCCGGACGGATTTTAGCGGTAGCCTGATCAGCCTGATACAGACTATCAATGACTCTGGGCAGATCATTTTGAGTAAGGACTGCTTTTTTAGGAGTACTGCAGGCCACCATTAAACTGATGAATAAAAGGAACAGTGTAATTTTTTTCATGGCGATGGGATGATTCAGTTTAATACGTTGCTGTATGTTTATTATTGCTGCTGAAAATAATATTAACAAATTAGCAAATATTAATGAGGCATGGTGAGCGGTGAAGTAAACCATAGCGAGACAGAATAAAAGTCCGGAAGTCCGGAAGATTCCTCGCGATTAAATCTCTGCGAAAATTCCGCGTTCTCTTGTTCTCTGCGGTGAATACTTCTTTGCGTCATTGCGTCATCGCGGTTAAGCATCTCTGCCCATAGGGCTCTTCGAGCGAAAACTCTCCGTCCTCTGCGCCTCCCCGGTGAAAAAATTATTTAGAAATACGCCATTCTCTTCCTTCCGTTTCCTTAACTTCCCCCATTAATCAATGATCAAAAATGAAAAAACTGCTTGCATTC
>DAORJS010000324.1:0-3380 GCA_035439185.1 Chitinophagaceae bacterium | reverse complement strand
TGATGACGCGGATCGGGCGGATTTTCGCGGATGTTTATTCGCTGCGCGAATAAAATGCCCTAACCCCAAACTAAAAGCGGCCTCTGATTCCTATCGAGCGTTCAATGACAGACTGAAAGACTGTCGACTGCTGACTGTCGACTGCTGACTGCCGACTGCTGACTGCCGACTGCTGACTGTTTACTGTTGACTGCTGACTGAAGACTGTCTACTGCTCCCCTACTGCTGCAATCCCGGGCAAAACCTTTCCTTCAAAGTACTCAAGCATGGCACCGCCGCCGGTGGAGACATAACTTACTTTATCTGTAAACCCGAATTGATTTACGGCTGCGACAGAATCGCCACCACCCACAAGGGAGAAAGCACCCTTACTGGTTGACTCCGCTACAGCTACTGCAATTGCTTTTGTTCCTTTCTGGAATGCAGGCATTTCAAAAACGCCCATGGGTCCGTTCCATAAAATGGTTTTGGAGTTTTTAATGACGGTAGAGAATTTCTCAGCAGCGAGTGGTCCGATATCAAGTCCCATCCAGCCATCCGGTATCTGGTTGCTGGGGGCAGTGGCTGTGTTAGCATCAGCAGCAAACTGATCAGCGATTACAGAATCTTCCGGAAGATGGATATTCACTCCTTTCTCCTTTGCCATTTTCAGAATATCGAGTGCCGTTTGGAGACGATCGTCTTCACAGAGGGATTTGCCGATTTGTCCGCCCTGTGCTTTCATAAATGTATAGGCCATCCCGCCACCGATGATGATATCTGTAGCTTTTTCGAGCAGGTTTTCTATGATCAGGATTTTATCGCTCACTTTGGCACCACCGATGATGGCGGTAAAAGGTTTCTCGGCTTTATGCAATACTTTTTCAGCTGCGATGACTTCTCCCTCCATTACGTATCCGAAGAATCTCTTTTCAGGAGAAAAGAATTGTGCGATAACCGCTGTTGACGCATGGGCACGGTGGGCGGTTCCAAAAGCATCATTGACCCATACATCACCCAGTTTTGATAATTTTTCCGCGAAAGCAGGATCTCCTTTTTCTTCTTCTTTATAAAACCGGAGATTCTCCAGCAGCAATACTTCACCGGGACGCATCATGCCCGCAGTGAGGTAGGCCTGTTCGCCAATACAATCATTGGCAAAAAGAACGGTACTGCCGCCGAGCAGCTGACTTAAATGGGGCACCAGGTGTCTGAGTGAGTATTTTTCAGTGGGACCGTCTTTGGGACGGCCAAGGTGGCTCATCAGGATCACCATGCCGCCATCGGCCAGTATTTTTTGTATGGTAGGAACCGCTGCCCGCATCCTGGTATCGTCGGTGATTTCATATTTATCATTGAGAGGCACATTGAAATCGACGCGGATCAGTACTTTTTGTCCTTTGAAAGAGGCCGCTGCGAACTTTGACATATCAGCAAATTTTTGTGAAGATAATGCCTTGTTTCATTTCTCCCGCAAACTAGGATCAGGCTCCTTGCTGCCTTGTATCAGTAAATAAAAAAAGGGTCAGGCTGATTGCAATTTTTGCTTTTTTTGTGCTTCCTGAAAAAGGATATGTCCGGCAACCGTTGACATGACTTCATCTGTTACATCTTTTCCCCCTTTCTGATTTGCTTTTATGCTTTGCAGGGTGAACTTTGGACCGAATGGAATCCCCCACCAACCAAACAGCAGGGAGATCAGTGTAAACCTACGGCCACGGCTAACTGCACTCTCTCCGGCTTTGATCAAATAGACACCGGAAGTTTTCCGGAGGGTGATAATTATAAAAGAGATGGTATAGGGATAATAAACAAATTTTGCGCCTTTATCAGCTTCCCGTTGCAGGTCTGTCGCGGACAAACCATCAATATTCCTGATTTTCATGAGTGCTATAGGGTAAACGGCAGTCCGATGATTCCGGAATCAGTTCCGGAATTGTTTCTTTGATCAGGATTACCAAATGATTATCCGTAATCATGATCATAGGAGAACCGGACTGCCTTCAATCCTGTCTGCTGCATGCAACAGTCATGAAATGAAGGCAGCCGGACTACCTTGATTAAAATATAATTAACCGATCAGGGTTGCAAAATAATTCACGGTTCTTACCAATTGGCTGACATAGCTCATCTCATTGTCATACCAACTCACTGTTCTGACCAGTTGGGTATCTCCCACATTCTGCACTTTGGTTTGGGTAGCGTCAAAGAGAGAGCCATAGCTGATACCGATAATATCGCTGCTCACAATTTCATCTTCTGTATAACCAAAACTTTCGTTGGCTGCGGCCTTCATGGCAGCATTGATTTCTTCAACAGTTGTTTTCTTATTCAGGATGGCGGTCACTTCAGTAAGTGAACCGGTAAGTGTTGGCACCCTTTGTGCGGAACCATCCAGTTTTCCTTTGAGGCTGGGCAGTACCAGACCGATTGCTTTAGCAGCACCGGTGCTGTTGGGCACAATATTCTGAGCTGCGGCCCTGGCCCGGCGGAGATCGCCTTTGGGGTGCGGGGCATCCTGTGTATTCTGGTCGTTGGTATAAGCGTGTACGGTGGTCATCAGTCCGTTCACGATACCGAACTTCTCTTCCAGAACCTGTGCCATGGGGGCGAGGCAATTCGTGGTGCAGGAAGCGCAGCTGATAATGGTTTCGCTGCCATCGAGGATTTTATGGTTCACATTAAACACGATGGTTTTGAGATCGCCGGTAGCCGGGGCACTGATAACTACTTTTCGGGCACCAGCCTGCAGATGGGCAGCGGCTTTATCTTTATCAGTAAAGAAACCGGTACATTCGAGTACCACATCCACGCCATGATCTTTCCAGGGAATATCGGCGGGATTTTTCTGAGCATATATTTTTACTTCATCTCCGTTGACGAGGATGGAATTATCAGTTGATTTTACTTCTGCGTCGAAGCGGCCCTGGGCGCTATCATATTTCAGGAGGTGGGCCAACACTTTGGGGCTGGTGAGGTCATTAATGGCCACCACATCGATGCCCTGCATTTTGTAGATCTGGCGGTAAACCAGGCGACCGATACGGCCAAAGCCATTGATGGCTACTTTAACTGTGCTCATGTATTCAGATTTTAAGAGGTGAGGTCAGCCTGGGGCTGACGAGGGTGCAAAGTTAGTAAAACCGGGATTGTCATACTATATCAGAAATCAGGAAAAAGGGCATGGCAGACAATCTGTTGCGGTTAAAAAAAACAAATGACCGTTTTTTTAAAAACATTTGGCTAAAAACCCGGGCCGGGCTATCTTTGCCGTCCCTAAAAAAGAGGTGAACAGGGTTAAAAGCCCTTCATTTCTGCAAACAGACGGCCCGTTCGTCTAAGGGCTAGGACACCACCCTTTCACGGTGGTGATACGGGTTCGAATCCCGTACGGGCTACAA
>DAORJS010000323.1:0-3391 GCA_035439185.1 Chitinophagaceae bacterium | reverse complement strand
GATAAAGCGATTGACAGAAGCCCCTGTGGAACCGGAACTTCTGCCAGGATGGCCCAATGGTATGCAAAGGGCTTATTGAAAAAAGGGGAGGAGTTTATTCATGAAAGTATCATCGGCAGTAAGTTCACCGGCAGGATAGAAGAAGAACTACTGGTACATGGACAGCCGGCCATCCGGCCCAGTGTGGAGGGCTGGGCCCGGATATTCGGGTATAATACTATCTGGATTGACCCGGAGGATGATCCTTACGCCCATGGATTCCAGGTTTTATAGTTTAGTGAAAAGTTAATGTTGTATAGGAAAAGAGTACCTAATTAAACGGGTTTATGAAGAAATATTTAATTGTTATTGGAATTATAGTCAGTCATGTTTGTTTTTCTCAGGAAATTTCAAAGCAACTGGAGGATTACTTCAGGAGGTATGCAGGAGTGGGATTGTTTCAGGGAAATGTCCTGATTGCCTCAGGTGATACCGTGATCTGGCAAAAGAGCTATGGGATGGCGGATCATGCTACTAACAGAAAACTGAATGATCAGTCTGTTTTTGAACTGGCTTCTGTTTCCAAACAGTTTACAGCCATGGGCATTGTATTGCTCAAGGAGCAGGGAAAGTTGAAATATGAAGACAGTCTCCGCCATTTTTTCCCTGAATTGCCTTACCATAATATCAGTATCCGGCAAATGCTGCAGCATACTTCGGGTTTACCGGATTATATGGACCTGGTACTGGAACATACTCCGGCAGGAACCATTGCCACCAATAAGGAAATGATTGCTATCCTGGCCCGGCACAAACCTGCGGTTATATTTGCTCCGGGCGCAAAATGGGAATACAGCAATACAGGTTATGCCATCCTGGCCAGTATTATTGAAAAAGTATCTGGCCTCAGTTATTCTGATTTTCTGCAAAAAAATATTTTCACTCCATTAGGAATGAAAAACACAGAAGTGTACCGGCGCAGATATGAGAAAAGAGCAATTGAGAATTATGCCCTTGGACATGTATATGATACCTCCACTAAAAAGTATATTCTGCCGGATGATCACCCGGAGTTAAAAGAATTTATTACCAAACTGGATGGTATTTGTGGTGATGGAACCGTGAACTCCACCACCGGTGATTTATTAAAGTGGTCAAGGGCACTTGATCAAAACCTGCTGATCCCCGAATCAGTGAGAACGGAAGTGCTGACCAGTGGTGCGGATAACCGTAATATTAAGCATGGATACGGATTTGGTTGGATGTTACGCAGGATGGAACCCGCCGGAAGGCTGGTCTCTCACTCCGGTGGCTGGCCTGGATATAATACCCTGATTGAAAAACATCTCGATCACCGGAAGACTATTATTATTCTTAGCAATCATGATCAGTTTAATATAGATCTGGATGAACTCCGGAATATCCTGTATGGCATTAAAACCATCGCAAAACAAGAAGTTAAAGTAGAAGAAAATATACTCAAACAGTATATCGGCAAATATGAACTGGCCCCGGATTTTTTTATCAGCATTTTTCTCGAAAATGGGCGGATTTATGAACAGGCAACAGGTCAGGGCAGGGCAGAAATATTTCCCGAAAAGGAAGACCTGTTTTTCCTGAAAATAGTAAAAGCACAAATCCGGTTTGTCAGGAATGATAAAAAGGAAATAACAGGATTGGTACTTCTCCAAAACGGGCAGGAAATGCCAGGAAAGAAAGTACAATAAACAGTTGTTCGGAAATCAATGGCTGATTGATACCATATAATTTATCTGCGCTGTTTCTCATTCTCTTTGTAACTTAAAGGCTCAATTAAAAATCATGGCATCCCGTAAAAAATTCCTCCACCAGGCCTCCCTGCTTACGGCCGGTTCTATGCTGGCTTCTTCATTTGGAAATGATGTGTTCGCTATTTTCAAAAACCGGATTTCACCATCAGATCAGTTGAATGTAGGAGTGATTGGTATCAATGGCATGGGCTGGAGCGATCTCAAAGCCATCCTCAAAGTACCTGGTGTTAATCTGGTGGCCCTTTGTGATATTGATAATAATGTACTCGATAAAAGAATAGGCGAGCTGGCAGGAATGAAAATTGATGCGGCCAAAGTCAAACGCTACAATGATCACCGGGCTTTATTGGATAATAAAGATGTTGATGTAGTAATCATCGGTACACCAGATCACTGGCATTGTATTCAAATGGTGGACGCCTGTCAGGCCGGTAAGGATATTTATGTGGAAAAACCGGTTGGTAATTCGATTACTGAGTGCCGGATCATGATGGCCGCTCAGAAAAAATATAACAGGGTGGTACAGGCCGGACAATGGCAACGCAGTCAGCAGCATTTTAAAGAAGCCGTTGAGTATATCCGGGGCGGACAACTGGGAAGAATCAGGGCAGTAAGGGTTTGGTGCTATATTGGATGGAAAAAACCAATCACTGCATTGGCAGATAGTCCCGTCCCCGCCGGAGTAGATTATCAGCGCTGGTTGGGACCTGCCAAATCAAGGCCTTTCAATGCCAACCGCTTCCATTTTACATTTCGCTGGTTTTGGGATTATGCCGGTGGATTGATGACCGACTGGGGAGTACACCTGCTGGACTATGCCTTAATTGGTATGAACGCGACTGTACCCAAATCCATCAGTGCCATGGGAGGTAATTTTGCAGATCCTTCTTCACCCCAAGAAACACCGGATACGATGACAGCCCTTTATCAGTTCAATGATTTCAATTTACAATGGGAACACACCATTGGTATTGAGGGTGGCATGAATAAAACGAGCCATGGTATAGCCTATATCGGTGAACATGGCACCCTGGCCCTCGACCGCAGTGGCTGGGAAGTAATGGAAGAACCCAAGAGTGATAAAAAGGCAAAGGTGGAAAGAAGAAAACAATCCGATAACGGATTGGATAAGCACATGGAGAATTTCGTCAGTGTGATCCGGTCCCGCAAAATGCAGGAACTCGCTTGCCCTATCGAAGAAGCCTCCCATATTGCCGTACTCAGCCAGATGGGGAATATCGCCTACCGCTCCGGCAAAAAACTGGATTGGGATCTGCAAAAAGGAAGATTTACCGATGAAGCCATTAATAAAAAATACCTGACAGCTTCTTATAATAACGGTTACAAACTTCCGGTGATCGGATAAAAAAAATGCGGATCAGTTTTCAAACTATTGTGATCAGACTGTTTTTTTTAACGGGGATATTGTCTTCCTGTCTGTCATCTTCTGAGGACAATAAAGAAAAAGCCACCAATTCAATTCCTGATCAATTCATCAGCATACTTGGTATAACTCAGGATGCAGGCTATCCTCAGGCCGGTTGTATGAAAACCTGTTGCGCTGATTTTTACCGGGGTAAGGAGTCCAAAAAACTGATTACCAGTCTGGCCCTGGTGGATCG
>DAORJS010000322.1:0-3401 GCA_035439185.1 Chitinophagaceae bacterium | reverse complement strand
GTTTGTGCCAGTGCCGGAAATCATGCACAGGGTTTTGCTTATAGCTGTAAAAAACTCAATGCAAAGGGGGTGGTCTTCATGCCGGTGATCACACCTAAACAAAAAGTGAATCAGGTAAAGATGTTCGGAGATCAGTTTATTGAGATCCGGTTAACAGGAGACACATTTGATGATTGTGCCGTGGCTGCCAAACAATTCACGGAAGAAAACGGGATGACTTTCATTCCTCCCTTTGATGATCACCGTATCATTGAAGGACAGGGAACAGTTGCATTGGAAATACTCGAAGATCAGTCAGAGATTGATTTTTTGTTTATTCCCGTTGGCGGTGGCGGTTTATCTGCAGGAGCCGGTTCCTATTTCAAAACCTATTCGCCACGTACAACAATTATTGGTCTGGAACCCGAAGGCGCTCCTGCCATGTATGCATCGCTGAAAGCCGGTTATCCGGTTACACTGGATCAGATTGACCGCTTTGTGGATGGTGCTGCTGTAAAAAGAGTGGGCGATCTCACTTTTTCCATTTGCCGGGAGGTCCTGGATGATATGCACCTGGTGCCTGAAGGCAAAGTCTGCAGTACCATTCTCAAACTTTATAACGAAGATGCGATTGTGGTTGAACCTGCAGGTGCGCTTTCCATTGCTGCATTGGATGATTATGCCGATGCAATCAAAGGTAAAAATGTAGTCTGTATCGTTAGTGGCAGCAACAACGATATTGACCGGATGCAGGAAATCAAAGAAAGAAGTCTGCAATACGAAGGCCTGAAACATTATTTCCTGATCAGCTTTGCACAGCGCCCCGGTGCACTGAAAGAATTCGTGAATCATGTATTGGGACCAACAGACGATATCACCCGTTTTGAATACATGCAAAAGACCAATAAAGAAAACGGTCCTGCATTAGTGGGAGTGGAATTACAGAGCCGTGCAGACTATGACCAGCTGCTGGAAAAGATGAAAACATTTCATATTGGTTTTGCAGAAATAAACAAGAACGACCAGTTGTTCGGATACCTGATTTAATTAACGAATAAGCCTGCAATATGTGGAAAATTGCAGCCCCGAATCCCCATCCTGCTGAAAGCTATTTTGTATCTTCAGACGAATTGCTTGCTATTGAAACTGTAACCTGTTTACAGGTATCAAATTCATTTTTTTCATTCAATAAAATTGAACAATGGCAGGCAACCAGGGACTCTATCATCCTTCCTTTGAACATGATGCATGTGGTATCGGTTTTGTAGCGAATATCAAAGGACATAAATCCCATCAGCATATTTCTGATGCTTTGACGGTGCTTGAAAATATGGAGCATCGTGGTGCCTGTGGCTGTGAACAGAACACAGGCGACGGTGCCGGTATTATGATTCAGACCCCGCATGAATTTTTCTTTGATGAATGCCTTAAACTCGGTGTTCATCTTCCCTCCTTTGGCCGTTATGCTGCCGGCATGGTTTTCTTTCCCAAAGAAATCCGTTTAAGAGAAGAATGCCGGGATATCTTCAACCGCTCGGCAGAAAAACTGGGATTGGAAATCCTTTGCTTCCGGAAAGTCCCTGTAAATACTTCTGGCATTGGTCCCACCGCATTAAGTGTGGAGCCCGAAATGGAACAGGTATTTATTGCCTGTCCGGATCATATCAATAACCCCGACGACTTTGAAAGAAAATTATTCATCCTCCGCAATTATACCACGCACCTGATCAACAGCACAGTGCGCAAGGATGAAATCGGATTTTATATTGCTTCGCTTTCTTACAAAACCATTGTTTACAAAGGACAGCTGACCAGTCACCAGGTACGTGAATATTTTCCTGATCTCAGCAACAAAAGAGTGGTCAGTGCCTTCGGACTGGTGCATTCGCGTTTTGCCACCAATACTTTTCCTTCCTGGAAACTGGCACAGCCATTCCGTTTCATTGCACACAATGGAGAGATTAATACCTTACAGGGAAACCTGAACTGGTTAAAGACCAGTGAAAAAGGTTTTACTTCTCCCTATTTCAGCAAAGAAGAAATGGAGATGCTGCTGCCGATTGTTACCGAAGGACAAAGTGATTCTGCCTGTCTCGATAACATGATCGAATTACTGACTCTTACCGGCCGTTCCCTGCCACATGTAATGATGATGCTGATTCCTGAAGCCTGGGATGGTCATGATGAAATGGATCCGGTGAAAAAAGCATTTTATGAATTCCATTCTTCCTTTATGGAACCCTGGGACGGTCCCGCTTCCATTTCATTCACCGATGGAAAAATCATTGGCGCCACACTTGACCGGAATGGGCTGCGTCCTTCGCGCTATTGTGTAACCAAGGATGACCGCGTGATCATGGCCTCTGAAACAGGTGCTTTGCCGGTTGATCCTGCATTGATCCTGGAGAAAGGAAGGCTGCAACCCGGAAAGATGTTTGTGGTGGATATGGAGAAAGGGAAAATCATCAGTGATGAGGATTTAAAAAATGAAATCTGTTCACGCAAACCCTATGCGGAATGGCTGAATAAATACAAGATCAGGCTGGAAGAACTGCCTGAACCCCGCGTGATGTTTACCCATCTGGAACATGATCAGGTTTTCAAATACCAGAAAGCATTTGGTTATTCCACTGAAGATCTGGATAGCATTATTGCGCCGATGGCCCTGGATGCCAAAGAGCCGATCGGTTCCATGGGAACCGATGTACCACTGGCCGTATTGAGTGATCAGCCCCAGCACCTGAGTAGTTATTTCAAACAATTATTTGCACAGGTAACGAATCCGCCGATTGATCCGATCCGGGAAAGACTGGTCATGTCGCTCGCCACTTTTGCCGGTAATAACGGAAACCTGCTGATTGAAGATCCGCTGACCTGTCATAGTGTGGCCCTGAAACATCCGGTGCTCACGAACTATGAACTGGAAAAAATCAGAAGTATTGATACCGGATTGTTTCAATCCAAAACCATTCAATGTTATTTCAGGGCAGATGGCAAACCTGGTTCATTAAAAAGAGGGCTGGAAAGAATCTGTGATTATGCAGAGGATGCAGTAATTGATGGATTCAAGGTGCTGATCCTGCAGGACCGTGCCATTGATTCCAACCACGCCCCTATCCCATCCTTGCTGGCCACTGCTGCCATACATCACCACCTGATCCGGAAAGGAATGCGCGGACAGGTAGGAATCATTGTAGAAGCCGGTGATGTTTGGGAAGTGCATCATTTTGCCTGTCTGGTTGGCTTTGGTGCCACAGCAGTAAATCCTTACCTGGCCCTTTCTTCCATCCGTGATCTGAAAGAAACCGGAAAGCTGCAGACTACCCTGCATGAAGATGATCTCAAGAAAAATTATATTAAAGCCGTTAATGACGGATTGTTGAAAGTGTTCTCAAAAATGGGGATCTCCACTTTGCAATCCT
>DAORJS010000321.1:0-3402 GCA_035439185.1 Chitinophagaceae bacterium | reverse complement strand
TCAAGCTGAAAGATGTGGATGATATCGTGGCCTATATTAATGATGCCGCGAAACCTGTTGATAATAAAAAGGATGTGGATGTAGCCCCCGAAGGTACCAGCAAAAACGCCCTTATTTTCGGGGTCATCTCCCTGATTTTAGCTGTTATCGCATTGATTCTCATGCAGGTAAACAGCAACCTGAAGAAAATGAGCGACGATGCAGAAGGGATTCTTCGCCCCGAACCCGTGCCTTTCTACCGTAATAAAGTTTATATCGCCATGCTGGCCCTGCTCTTCTTTGTGGTCGGCGGTTTTTATGTAACCAAGGGCGCAATCGGACTGGGCCGTCAGAAAGACTACCAGCCTTTGCAACCCATCTATTATTCGCATAAAGTACATGCCGGTCTCAACCAGATCAGCTGTTTATATTGTCATGGTTCTTCCTGGGACAGTAAACATGCAGCCATTCCTTCTGTGAATATTTGTATGAACTGCCACAAAGCCATTCAGTCCTATGAAAAAGGACCCAAACTCTATCATGAAGATGGTAAAGAAGTGGATGGTACCGCCGAAATCGCTAAACTGTACCAATATGCCGGATTCGACCCGAATAATGCGGCTAAATGGGATCCTGCCAAGGCAAAACCCGTTGAATGGGTGAAAATTCACAACCTGCCCGACCACGTTTACTTTAACCACTCTCAGCACGTAAGGGCCGGTAAAGTACAATGCCAGACCTGTCACGGTGAAATCACCGCCATGGATGAAGTAAAACAAGTGAGCGAACTCAGCATGGGCTGGTGCGTGAACTGTCACCGCCAGACCAAGGTGAACTTCAACTATACCGACAGCACCGGTAACCAGTTCTACAGCATTTACGAGAAATTCCATAATGATATCAGGAAAGGTAAAATGGATAGTGTGACCGTTGCAGATATCGGCGGATTGGAGTGTCAGAAATGTCACTATTAAATGTGAGAATGTGGAGATGTGAGAATGTGGAAATGGGGGTACAAATTTCAAAGAGGATTATAAATGATTTAATAAAAGATAATTATGAGAAGGGATATGGGTATGAGGAAATAATTAAATAAGCGGAAACGCATTTTCACATTTCCACATCTTCACATTTCCACACTCTCTGATTATCACATTTGAAAGTCTATGAGCCAAAATAAGTACTGGCAAAATTTCGCAGAAGTAAACGATCCGGAGAACCTGCACAAACTCACCAAAGATGAGTTCCAGGAAGAACTGCCTTTTGAGGGCTTTGATGATAAGGGTCTGATCGATGCAAAAAGTCCCCGCCGCGACTTCCTGAAATACCTTGGATTCAGTACCGCTGCGGCTACCATTGCAGCCAGCTGTAAGGTTCCGGTAAGAAAGGCTATTCCTTATGCCAACAAACCGGAAAACCTGGTTCCCGGTGTGGCAAAATACTATGCCACTACCTATGTACAGGATGGAGATATCGTTCCTGTTGTTGCCAAGGTAAGAGATGGTCGTCCGATCAAGATTGAGGGTAATGAATTATATGCTGCCACTGGTGGTGGTACTTCTGCCCGTGCACAGGCTTCTGTTCTTGACTTATATGATATGTACCGTACCCGTTTTCCCCTGCACAAAGGCAAGGAGAAATTTGAGGAAGTACCTACATTCGAACAATTCGACAAACTGGTAGGTGATGCCATGAAAGCAGCCGGTGGTTCTGTCGTATTACTCACTTCTACCGTTGTTTCCCCCTCTACCAAAGATATTATCAGCAAATTCCCCGGTCTGAAGCATGTTCAGTACGATGCCGTTTCATACAGCGGTATGCTGCTGGCCAATGAAGCTTCAGGATTCGGAAAGAGATTGCCGTCTTACAAATTTGATACAGCAAAAGTAATCGTGAGCCTCGGTGCCGATTTCCTCGGAACATGGCTCAGTCCGGTTGAGTTTGCCCGCGCTTATGCCAAAGGAAGAAAGATCGATGAGAAGAATCCTTCCATGAGCAAACATTATCAGTTTGAAAGTTTCCTCAGCATGACCGGCTCCAATGCCGATGAGCGCTTCACCCATCGTCCTTCTGAAACAGCAGCCGTTGCCCTTGAACTGCTGAATGCAATCAATGGCACAGCCGGTGCCGCCCTCTCTGGTAAATTGGCAGAAGGAATCAAAAAAGCAGCTGCTGATCTGAACGCAAATAAAGGTGCCGCCCTTGTAGTATGTGGCAGCAACGATAAAAATGTACAGGTCATTGTCAATGCCATCAATAATGCAATTGGTGCTTATGGTACCACGGTTGACTGGGGTAGTGCAGTGAATTACCGCCAGGGTATTGATAGTGAATTCGAGCAACTGATCACTGAAATGGAAGCAGGTACTGTTGGTACTTTGATGATCCATGGAGCAAATCCTGCTTATACTTATTATAATGCAGATAAATTCAAGGCTGCACTGAAGAAAGTGAAAGTGAGCGTTTCATTCAATGAAAAAATGGATGAGACCACCGAGCTCTGCGAATATGTTCTTCCCAATCATCATTACCTGGAAAGCTGGGGTGATGCTGAGCCCTGTGCCGGTTGCACCAGTTTCATGCAGCCTACCATTTATCCGCTCTTCAAAACAAGACCATACCAAACCTCCCTACTGAAATGGAGTGGTAATGATAAAGACTACGAAACCTTCTTCAAGGAATTCTGGACCGCTAAACTGGGTTCAGAAGATGCTTTCAATAAAGCATTGCAGGATGGTGTGAAAGAAGATGCTCCTCCAACTATTAGCGCCGGTTCATACAGTGGTGATGCAGTTGCAGAAGCTACTACCGCAATTGCCGGATACAAAAAAGCAGCCGGAGCAGAAGTAGTTCTCTACCAAAAAGTATCCATCGGCACCGGTGCCCAGGCAGGTAACCCCTGGCTGCAGGAATTACCGGATCCGGTTTCCAAAGCTACCTGGGATAACTATGCGATTATCTCAATTAAGAAAGCAGGTGAACTCGGGATCAAACTGGATATGGATTATGAATACTATCCGCATAAACCGGTTATTGAACTGAATGTGGCTGGTAAGAAAGTAGAGATTCCAGTACTGGTGTTCCCCGGTATGAATGATGATACTATTGCGGTGGCTGTTGGATATGGCCGCAACGAAGCATTGGGTGTTACGGCAGCAGGTGTGGGTAAGAATGTCTATCCCTTCGCTGCTTTTAACGGTACTACTTACGATTATCATGTTGCTGGTGTAACGGCCACCAACCTGCATAAGAAATACAAGATTGCACAAACGCAAAAACATAACTCTTACGAACACCGCAAGGAAGTGGTAAGAGAAACCACCCTGGCTTCTTTCAAAAAGAATCCGAATGTGATTCCTGAATTCAGTCAGCACCTGCAGGATGCATTCTATAATAAAGCCGGTGGAAATTTCCGCAGCAATG
>DAORJS010000320.1:0-3426 GCA_035439185.1 Chitinophagaceae bacterium | reverse complement strand
CCCCAGAGTTCATAGAGTTGTTTTCCCCTCATTTTTCCATAGATATCCCAGGCCGCAATATCCAGGGCACAAACCAGAAAATGATTATTGGGTATTAAATGATGGAGGTAATGCCAGTAACGTTCAGGGTCTGTAAAGGCGAATTTTTCAACGAAGTTCTTTTTTGCTTCCAGATCAGCGATCATTTTTTCAACGGGAATATTGTAATACGCAATGGCCGGTGCTTCCCCATAGCCTTTGATGCCGAAATGCTCCAGTTCCACTACTAAAGTGGGCTGATGCGTTTTTGTGCCTTTGGAGATGGTAAATGGATGTCTGAATTTGAGGCTGAAGGGCCAGTACTGAACTTTCATCCGGCGAAGGTAAAACTTGTGTAAATTGTAATAAAAGATCATCTGCACAAAAAACGATTTAATATGAGAAAGTTTATTGTATTGCTTATTACCTGTATGGCAACTGCGCAACTCTTTGGACAGACAGCCCCCAACCCATTTCCCAAAACCATTACGGTTTCCGGCAGTGCCGAGATGGAAGTGATACCCGACCAGATCTTTGTGAATATCCTGCTCCGGGAATACCAGAAAAAAGGGGAATCCAAAAAAGACCTGGAAACGATAAAGGCAGATTTCCTGGCGGCCTGTACCAATGCGGGGATTGCTGATTCGCTGATCAGTATTGTATCCTATACCGGTTATAACAATTATTACTGGCTGCACCGGAAAAAGAAATCACCGGATATGAATGCCAGTATCACTTATCAGATCCGGTTTTCACAAAGCAAACAAATGGATGAGCTGGTCGATAAACTGGATGATGAAGCCACCCAGAGTTTTGATATCGTGGGGACCAATCATAGTAAAATGACCGAATTCAGAAAGCAGTTAAAAATTGGTGCGGTGAAAGCAGCCAAGGATAAAGCAATCTATCTGACAGAAGCTATTGGCGAAAAACTGGGGCCAGCCATTACAGTAAAAGAACCAAACGATAATCTGCAAAGTTCATTATCAGGAAGAGTATCAGGAATGACTACCAATGTGCAGATGCGATATGAGTATAAAGAAGCTTCTGGTGGCAGTGGTAAAACTTTTGAAATTGATTTTAAAAAAATCAAGCTTCGTTTTGAGGTGGAAGTCATTTTTGCGCTTAACTAAACTGCATGCCGGCGTTCAATTTTCATTGGAAAAGCTTTGGGTGGCTGGTATTGGTTTTTATTCTGATTGTACCGGTTGGCACTTTGTTGCATGAATCTGCTCATTACCTGACAGCAAGGCTATTGGGGTTTGAAGGGTATATTACTTACCAGTCTACTCTTTATACAAAACTCCCGGGCGAAGGTCAGGACTTATTGGATAAAAGGATGCTTGTAACGATGGCTGGTCCGATGCAAACCATGCTGACGGGTTTACTCGGACTGGCTCTTCTTTGGAAAAACCGCAAGCGCTTTCAACAAAATCAAAAACTACATATTGGACAATGGGCAATGATATTTCTTTCCCTGTTCTGGCTCCGTCAGGTTATGAACGTTTTTGTCTGGTTATACTTATGGATACGATGGGGCGAATACCCCAATATCTCCGATGAAATCAGGATTGCCCTTTATCTGAATGGCCCCGGGTGGCTGATCCTTTTATTGTCCGGAATTGCAGGTGGGTTAATCGTAGCCTATGTGTATTTAAAATTTATACCGGCCGGGCAAAAAAAGATTTTCCTTATAGCCGGATTGATTGGTTGTACAGCCGGCTACCTGATCTGGTTTGGATGGGTAGGGAACATCCTGCTTCCGGTTCGCTGATCATTGGGCTCCCCGGCCGCAATTATCTATATACCCTTTCAATTCCTGGTTGAATTCTTTCTCTTTGATTAAATCTTCGAGGGAGATATGCATCCGGTATTGCCAGTAATGCTTGGGATTGGCGGGATTATTGATTCGTTCATCCTGTGGATTTTCCCTTCTGAGTTTATCGCTCATCCCCAGGATATCCTGTAACTGGAAAATACTCCACATGGCAGGTGAATACAGGTGTTGTAAAACGATGGCCCGGTTGATCCAAGGTTCGCAATAGACCGGTGCATCCCCCCATTGACCTAATACATTATTATAAAAATGCTGTGTCTGTTCACGGTCTTCTTCCCACCAGCCACGAACGGTACTCATATCGTGGGTAGAAGGAGTGATGACAGATAAATAAGGCGCATCGTTAGGATGAAAGAATTCTTTCTGCGGATCTTTTGGCATTCTTTGGATTTCGAGACTGAGGATTCCCAGTTGCTGCATGACTTCGGGGACACAGTCCGGTACCATCCCCAGATCTTCCCCACAAACCAGCATATTCGTGGCTTCTTTTAATTGGGGCAATTTGTTCATGGCTTGTTTGAACCAGAAATCGTCCTGCCGTCGGAAGAAATAGTTAATGCAAAGATCTTTCAGTTTCTCCTGCACATGCGGAATGAGGTGACGGAAGGAGCTTGTTTTTTCCATTGAAATCCTGAAATGGAATTCCTGACCCTGAGATCCTTCCTCTTCAAAAAGAATAACATTCGACACCAGATCATATAATCCGGCCCGGAGCTCTGCTGACTTTTCGCATTTCAGTTCCTCATCAAAATACTTCTCCAGTTTTTTCTGGGTATCAAATTCAGGAAGCAGGTCATAACTGCCAAAATCATTGGGGGTCAGGAACTGTGCTTTTACCTCTTCGGCGGCATCATTAAAAATTTCAGTCAGCACTTCATCCGTAATGAAAGGTTTGCAGAAACGCTGATAATCGAACCAGATTCCTTTTTCGCCAAATTCATTGATATGTACAGGCAGGCAGGGAACAAAGCGACCCATGATCCCCTGAACCGCATCAATAGGAATACTCCAAATCCGGAAAAATCCGAGGATATGATCTATCCTGAATGCATCGAAGTATGTACTCATCTGGCGGAAACGTTTTTTCCACCAGGCAAAGCCATCCTCCTGCATTTTTTTCCAGTTATAGGTTGGGAATCCCCAGTTTTGTCCAACTGCTGTAAAGTCGTCAGGTGGTGCACCGGCCTGCCATTGCATATTATACAGGTCAGGTTCCATCCACGCATCACAGCTATTCGGTGAAATACCAATAGGAATATCTCCTTTCAGGACGATGCCTTTTTTGTGGGCATAATCTGCTGCTTCTTTTAACTGCAGATGCAGGTGGTACTGGTTGAAATAATAAAAGCCGATGCTCTTGTATTGCGAAGATTTGGGACTGCAGATTTTGTCGATCGCAGATTTGTTATAAACAGCGTTGGTTGGCCATTTACTGAATTCAGCGGTGCCATATTGATCCCTGAGATAACAAAATGCAGCAAAAGGCTCCAGCCAGTGTTTGTTCTCTTTGAAAAATGCTTTGAAATCTGCAGTATCCAGGGTTTCCGCTCCCATTGCCGTGTACAGTTTTT
>DAORJS010000319.1:0-3428 GCA_035439185.1 Chitinophagaceae bacterium | reverse complement strand
CCGGTGGCGCAGGGTTTACCTATGGACATAATGCCGTGATGCAATATTATATGCCCGGTGATACCGGTATCTCTTTTTTCCCGCAACAGGATTGGAAGAAGGGAATCCGGGCTGATGCAGCTGAGCAAATGCAGCATCTGAAAAAACTATTCAGCTCCTATTCCTATTTTGACAGAATACCGGCTCAAAATTTGATTCGCCAAAACGGAGAACAATATGATCGTATACTGGCTGCCAAAGGAAAGAATTATGCATTTATTTATACCTATACCGGCCGGAATATTGAAATTGAAAACAATAAACTTGGCTTTACTGCCAATAAAGCCAGCTGGTTTGATCCCAGAACGGGTATTAAAAAAAGCGTTAAGGGTTTTAAAGCAGGTAATATATTATTTGATCCTCCCGGAGAAATAAAGGCAGGGAATGACTGGGTCCTGATTTTGGAAAAATAAATGCGTCAACTAATTGGCATATCGCTTCTTATTTTACTGGCTTCCTGTTCCGGGAAGGCCTACCTGTTCACTTCTTTTCATGAACCGGCTGATAAAGGATTGCGGATGCTGTACAGCTTTGATGGAAAAAAATGGAATGACCTGGATACCGTATTACTCCAACCTAAAGTCGGCGAACAAAAAGTGATGCGGGACCCAAGTATGATCCGGGACAAAAATGGCATTTTTCACCTGGTATGGACCAGCAGCTGGAGAGGAGATAAAGGTTTTGGGTATGCTTCATCCAAAAACCTGATCAACTGGTCCGAACAATGGTTTATACCGGTGATGAAACATGAACCAACCACGGTGAATGTGTGGGCACCGGAATTATTTTATGATGATATCCGGGATCAGTATATGATTATCTGGGCCAGTTGTATTCCTGGCAGGTTTGAGAAAGGTCTGGAAGCCGATAGCAATAACCACCGCATGTATCTGAGCACCACCCGTGATTTTGTAACATTCAGTGATACAAAACTTTTCCTCGATCCCGGATTTAGTGTGATTGATGCCGTGATCCTGAAAAAAGGTGAAAAGGATTATGTAATGGTATTAAAAGATAATACCCGGCCGGAAAGAAACCTGAAAGTGGCATTTGCCAATGATCCGATGGGGCCCTGGACCAATATCTCCAAGCCGTTTTCAGCCTCTTTTACCGAAGGGCCCAGTGTGTTGAAGATAGAAGATCAGTGGCTGATTTATTTTGACAGCTACCAGAAAAAGATTTACGAAGCGGTACAAACAAAGGATTTTAAGTCATTTGAGAATATAACTGATCATGTACAGGTACCTGCCGGCCATAAACATGGCAGCATCCTGCCGGTAAAAAGAAAAATTGTGAATCAACTGATTAAAAAAATGAAGTGATCATGCGTAGCCTGTTCTTCATAGCCGGATTCATGATTGCTGTGTCACTCAAGTCACAGGATACCATTCGCTATATTGGTAAGACATTATCGAATGTGGATTATCATCACGGACAATTATCTCCTGCCATGGGGGTACATAATATCCAGACCATGAGGGCAAACCGGTCAGACAAAAATGAAACCAGCTCCTGGACCTATAACCATGCCCCTATGCTGGCTTATTGGAATAACCAGTTTTATCTGGAATACCTGAGTAATCCGGTGGGGGAACACGTGGCACCCGGACAAACGCTTTTGCAAACATCGAAGAATGGTTATCAGTGGACAGAACCGGTGGTGATCTTTCCTCCTTATAAAATTCCGGATGGATTTGTAAAGGAAGGCAAGAAAGATACGGCACGTAACAGTTTTGCCGTGATGCACCAACGGATCGGGTTCTATACCAGCAAGTCCAATAAGTTGTATGCACTCGGGTATTATGGGATCTGTCTCGTGAAAGGCGATGATCCCAATGATGGCAATGGCATTGGCCGTGTGATCCGTGAAATTAAGACCGATGGCAGTTTTGGGCCGATCTTCTTTCTGCGCTATAACCATGCTTTCAACGAAAAGAATACCAGCTATCCTTTTTATAAATCCTCCAATGATCCGGCACTGATCAGTGCCTGTGAGGAATTCTTATCCAATCCGCTGCTGATGATGCAAACCGTGGAAGAAGGAGACAGAAATGATCCGTTGATACCCTTGCAGAAAGATTTCAAAGCCTTTAATTATTACAGGCTGCCGAATAAAAATATCGTAGGCCTCTGGAAATATGCGCTGACCAGTATTTCCAAAGATGGCGGAAAAACCTGGCCGATGAGTCCCGTAAGGGCACCCGGATTTGTGAATGCCAATGCTAAAATATGGGGACAAAGAACCAGCGATGGTAAATATGCCACAGTGTATAATCCTTCAGAATTCCGCTGGCCGCTTGCCCTCAGTGTAAGCGATGATGGATTAAAGTATAAGAATCTGTTATTGGTAAATGGGGAGATCAGCTCCATGCGATACGGCGGAGCCTATAAAAGTTATGGCCCGCAATATGTAAGGGGCATCCAGGAGATGGATGGGGCCCCGCCTGATAAAAATATGTGGGTCACTTACAGCATGAATAAAGAAGATATCTGGGTGAGCCGGATACCCATTCCTGTGAGAGAGAAAGAAACCCGTCATCTTCTTGATGACTTTTCAAACCCACTCACCATGAATGTCTGGAATATTTTTAGTCCGCTCTGGTGCAAAGTTGAAAATCTAAATAAAACCTTACAGCTTAGTGATCAGGATCCCTATGATTATGCCAAAGCAGAACGATTATTCCCCGAATCGAAAAGAATTGCTGTTGAATTTGCCCTTACACCTGCCCAGCAGGATCATGGCACACTGGAAATTGAACTCACTGATGCTAAAGGAACTCCCTGTTTGCGCATCATGCTCGATTCAACCGCAACCATTCTCACGAAACAGGGTTACAGGAATAAATCATTGGGTAAATATAAAGCTGAAGAAAAACTAACCCTGAAAATTGAATTGAATACCACCACCCGTTTTTATACCGTAAGTATCAATGAGGGCAAGCCGGCCAATAATATCTGTTTTGCTCCGGTGGCATCTGTTGAAAGAATTGTGTTCCGCACCGGAACGACCCGGCATTTTCCGGATGCAGAAACACCCACGGATCAGTCTTACGACCTTTACAATACAGAAATTCCTTTGAAGAACGCACAGTATCGGATTCATTATCTCAAAACAAAAAAATTGCCCTGATTATTTATTTTAAGTAGGGGAATAAAAATAAACTTGAAAGCACAGATCCGTCATAAAATAAAAATGCTCTCCGGCCTGGCCTCCATTTTGCTTTGTTCTATTGCAGCCGGACAGGGCCGTCCTATGCTCCTGAAATCTGAATCCTACCGGCATTATGTGGATTACTTCAATAAAATGGAGGATGAGAATATCAAACAGGCCATTCCTAACGACAGTGCCTGGGCCTGGATGAAAAAAAATATTCCACTCTTTGAATGTC
>DAORJS010000318.1:0-3515 GCA_035439185.1 Chitinophagaceae bacterium | reverse complement strand
GGCGAATATCACGATTCAATCCAATATGATTGAAGGTGTAAAAGATGCTGAACTGGTAGTGGAAGCCGCTACGGAAAACGTGGAACTCAAACTGGAGATATTCCAGCAGCTCGACAAATTTGCGCCCAAGGATGCCATCCTGGCTACCAATACTTCTTCTATCTCCATTACTAAAATTGCGGCTGTAACCAACCGAGATGCCAAAGTGATCGGGATGCATTTCATGAATCCGGTACCGGTAATGAAACTGGTAGAAATCATCAACGGCTATGCAACATCCAAAGAGGTTACAGAAACCATTGTGGCACTCAGCCGTCAACTGGGCAAAACACCCTGTGTGGTGAATGATTATCCAGGCTTTATTGCCAACCGCATCCTGATGCCGATGATCAATGAGGCCATCTATAGTTTATACGAAGGAGTGGCTGGCGTGGAAGAAATAGACACCGTGATGAAACTCGGTATGGCCCACCCGATGGGTCCTTTGCAACTGGCCGATTTTATCGGACTGGATGTTTGTCTCGCTATTTTAAGAGTATTACATGATGGATTCGGCAATCCCAAATACGCGCCTTGTCCGTTACTGGTAAATATGGTTACAGCCGGTAAACTCGGTTCCAAATCCGGTGAAGGGTTTTATTTGCATACGGCTGGGAGTAAGGAGTTGATGGTGAGCGAGATGTTTTCAAAAAAATAAAAGGCAAATCAACATCCAAATAAACCTGCGGCCGCAATTATTATAAACAATATAATATTCGTGAATACATCAAAACCTGAGATATCTCTTCGGGCTATATCATGATACCAGTCTCCTTGCTTAAAAGTATTGATTAGAAATACTCCTTTTTTGTTCAGCATTTTATTGAGCAGATAATATATAATCAGAAATAACAAGAGTGTTTTTAGTGCCGAAGTAGAATACTCAGATAAGAACCGATTGACGCCGGAATCCGGATCAAATTTAATACTTCGTCTGATTTTAAATCTCTCGTTATTATAGCCTGTCAGGCTTATGAGAAAAGTAACAAAAGCAATCATAAGCCAAATCCTGAATATTGATTTGTCGTTTAAATCAATAACAGCATTTGATGTAAGCAGACTCACAGGCACACCTATTCCATAAAAAAATATACATGCGTTTAGAATATCAGGTCGTGTTAATTTAAAAATGGAAGAAACAAGCAATATTAATCCGACTATAGTAGTCAGCCCAATTAAAAATTTTTGTCTGAAGGGTAGTTGATTGAACCCAACCATAATTTGTCAGCTTATTAAAGAGAGGGACTTGCGAAATTTTCTACCATTAATTTACTAAAACCCTCTCTGCCCTGTTGCCGCCTTCCTCGGTATTTTCTCATCCCTTTGTGCAGTATGATAAACAAAGGAAGCAATAATCACAGCAGCCTGTTTCAGGTCATCCGCAATCAGGTGATCATAGGTATCCATATTGGTATGATGGGTCCTGGTATCGTATTCAATCGGATCCTGAATAAACTGGAAGCCGGGAATGCCCATCCTGTCGAATGACTGATGATCTGTGCCCCCCGTATTACTGATCGTAACTGTTTTAGCTCCCATATCAGTAAAGGGTTCCAGCCAGGCACTGAACAGGTCTTTTACATTGGGATTGGATTGCAGATAGATGCCGCGGATTTTACCCGTTCCGTTATCAAGATTGTAATAAGCTGATACTTTAGATCTGGCTACAGAATCGGTAAAATGGTTGGCCACATAATTCCGGCTGCCAATCAGTCCCTGTTCTTCACCGCCCCATAAAGCAATACGGATCGTACGGCGTGGCCTTAAACCGCTCGCCTGTAAAATACGGATGGCTTCCATCATCACGGAACAACCCGCTGCATTATCTGTTGCACCGGTGGCACCATGCCAGGAATCCAGGTGACCACCCAGCATCACCAGTTCGTCTTTTAATAAAGGATCTGTACCAGGTATTTCCGCCACAACATTATATCCTTTTAAATCCTCATCAAAGAATTGTGTTTTTACATCAGCCTCCAGGGTAACAGGTGTACCGGCTTCCAACATCCGCTGTAACCGTAAAAAATCATCGGATGATAAAGCCACAGAGGCAGGGGCAATCGCCGCATCTTTTGCAAATGAACCTCCGCTGCTGACAAAAACAGTTCCATCATTTCCTCTTTGATTCATGGTGAGTATTAATGCCGGTTGTTCAGCATTGATCAGTTCGGCCAATCTTCTTTGTGCATTGAATCCTCCGCCTGGACTTCCCTGCGGGCGTCCCTGTCCCTGACTTTGTACGGGTACCTGCAATTTGGCATTAGCCATTCTTTCTAACACCGAATCTGCAAAACGTGTTCCGTCAGGTGCGAATGATGGTTTAATGGTAGCAGCTGTCCACTGCATGATGATCTTTCCTTTTAACTTTCCTGCATACTGCATCAGTTCAACTGAATCCTTTGCTTTTACCAAAACCACTTCTCCGGTTATTGGTTTTTTACCCGGGGTGCTACCTGTCCAGGCACGGGGAATAGCGATCAATGACTGATAATAAGGTGCCGTCATCGCCAGATAACATTTCTCCTGTTGCCATCCCTTCCCAAAATCACCCCAGGGTTCGATACTGGCATTCACCAGTCCCATCCGGGTCAGTTCTTCTTTGGCCCAGGTGGCAGCCCGCATAAATCCGGGAGAGCCGGTTAAACGGGAGCCGCTTACATCAGTAAGATAAAAAGCAAAATTCATCACTTTGGAATTCTTCAGTCCTTCTTCTTTAAACTTCCCGACTGCTGTTGGATCTGTTTTATCCTGACCACTGATAACAAAAACAAACAGCAAGGAGACTAGCGTTAAAATCAGTTTCATAAATCCTTTTTTGAGTGATGAAAATTCAGTTGTACTGATGTGTAATGTAAAGGCCGGACTAAAAACAATATTCTGAAGGTAATCAGATTTTCTCCCATTCCATTCCTCTCAGTTCTTTTATTTTTCCAAGCGCTTCGGATAATATGGCCGCGGGTATCCCGATTTCCTGCAGACAAAACAATTGCATGTCCTGTTTACGCAGGTAACAATCATACTGTTTCACCACCCGCATCACTTCATTCAGGATGGTATAATCAAATTGAAGGCGATAAAAATGGAGGACTGGTTTTTCGATCTTTCCTGCCAGCTGCAGCGCTTCCTGTGTGGCTGTTTTATATGCGTTGATCAGTCCGGGTACACCAAGTAAGGTCCCCCCGAAATACCGCACCACCACTACCAGTACATTGGTTAGTCTCAAACTATCGATTTGCCCCAGGATGGGTCTTCCCGCTGATCCGGAAGGCTCTCCATCATCACTTACCCTGAATACATTACCATCCATTCCTATACGATAAGCAAAACAATGATGCACAGCTTTGGGGTGTTCCTTTTTTAAAGCCGCTAATTTCTCTTTGAAATCAGCGATATCTTCAATCGGATATGCATACGCAATGAACTTACTGCCCCGGTCTCTGAACTCGGATTGGGTGGGTTGGAGGATGGTATGGTAG
>DAORJS010000317.1:2425-3517 GCA_035439185.1 Chitinophagaceae bacterium | reverse complement strand
GATTTTCCTGTATTCCTGTCAGAAAGAAGCTTCCGATAACACAATCCCTGAAGGCCAGCAACGGATCCGGATCCGGATGAGTGATGGCCCGGTGAATTATGATGCCGTCAATGTGGATATTCAAAGAGTGGAAGTGCTGGTGGCACCCGATAGCTGCCGTAACCGCAGTAATGAAGATGATGATGACGATCGGGGTGGAAGAGGTGGTGGCGATTGCCATTATGATAATGAGCACGATGGTCATGAAAATTACAGTTGCCTGATCTGGGATACCCTGGATATACGGCCGGGTATTTATAACCTGCTTGATTTGTCAAACGGAGCTGATACCTTATTGGCTTCAGGAATTACTGTTGCCGGGAAAATCAAAAAAATCAGACTGACCCTTGGCACTCAGAATGCTGTGGTGATTGATAGTGTGCAGTACCCGCTTCGTTTATGGAATAATTTTAACCGGATTACCATCAATGTGAGGGGAGAGGATATTGAAGAGATTCGTCCGGGTGACCTGCAGATATGGCTGGATTTTGATGCCGGCAGATCCATTGTAAGAATTCAGAATAATCAGTTCGTATTGAAATCATTCCTGCGGATCTGGTTACCGCCACAGACCGCTGCGATCAAGGGTAAAATATTGCCAGACCGGGCCGATGCGGTGGTTTCCATTATTGCCGGTGCTGATACACTAGTAGCTTTCCCGAACAGTGATGGCAGATTCAAGATACGAGGACTAAGAGGCAGTACGGCTGATGTATATATCAATGCAACGGCCAATGGCTACCGGGATACTACATTAACCGGTGTTGCGATTCAAACCGGAAGAGAAACGGATATTGGAACGATACAGTTGCGTAATTAAGGATTAGTAGCAGGAAAAGAAAACCCCTGCATAGCAGGTGTGTACTGATTGCCACTTATACATGAGTTTGTGAATAATAATTCCAACTTGTTTGAGTGGCAATTTTTTAATTATTAAGTTACTCCCCGGTTAATTTGCACTGAAAAACAGTAACAACTACAAAGTTTTTTTTTGTGAATTAGTGGCAACAGATTTCGCCGATATGGGGATTAAAAAGGAGATTGCCACGAATG
>DAORJS010000317.1:0-2325 GCA_035439185.1 Chitinophagaceae bacterium | reverse complement strand
CACTAATAAATACAGGTGATATCATTCGTGAATTAGTGGCGACAGATTTCGCCGATATGGGGATTAAAAAAGAGATTGCCACGAATGCACTAATAAATACAGGTGATATCATTCGTGAATTAGTGGCGACAGATTTCGCCGAAATGGGGATTAAAAAAAGATTGCCACGAATACACTAATAAATACAGGGGGCATTCATTCGTGAATTAGTGGCAAATCTAAAAAAGAGAATTTGAGATTTTTATTTCTTCTTAGCGGCTTTCTTCGGCGCTGCTTTCTTTTTTGTAGCTGCCTTTTTAGCCGGTGCTTTTTTGGCGGCTGCCTTTGTTTTTTTGGCAAAGGCACCCGGGATAGAAGCTTCGATAAACTGTTTTACTTCTTCTAAAGTAAATGCAGCCGCCTCTTCAGGTGTATAACGGGTATCATCTTTCTTTTTGGGGAGGTACACTTTTTTCTTACCGAATTTGATGATTGGTGCCCAGCGGTCATTCTCCACGGATATATTTTCATCCGGCCAGCGCTGGATATAACGGTTGGCTTCCTTCTTTACCTTGGCATCAATCAGCTCATCCATGTCAGCCTGACTCAGTTTGGCAAAATTGTAACGGCGGGGCACATTGATGAACATACCATCCCATTTGATATAAGGGCCAAAACGGCCTGCACCTTTGGTGATGGGTTTATCATCATAAGTACCCACGGGCATATCCGCAATCTGTTTGGCCTTGATGGTTTCAATGGCTTTTTCTAATGTAACGGTACCGAGGTCGGTTCCCTTGGGAAGGGAGATAAATTCATCCCCCCATTTTACATAAGGTCCAAAACGGCCCACATTCACCGACACATCTTTTTCTTCATATTGTCCCATCACGCCCTGGGCGCCAAAAAGATTCATGGCTTCTTCAAAGCTGATGGTCTCGATGCTTTGTCCGGTTGGGATCTTGGCAAATCTTGGCTTCTCTTCATCATTGGCTTCACCGATCTGGATCATGGGACCAAAGCGGCCCATTCTGGCCACCACCGGCTTACCGGTTTCGCCATCCACACCCAATACTCTTTCACCCGTGGCTCTTTCTGCGGTTTCAATGGTTTTCTCCACATCCTTTTTAAAAGGGTTGTAGAAATCCTTGATCATATTATTCCACTTCATCTTGCCTTCGGCCACTTCATCAAATTCTCCTTCGATACGGGCGGTGAAGCCATAATCCATGATGTCATCAAAGTACTTATTCAGGAAGTCGGTAACCACCAATCCCAGATCGGATGGGAAGAGTTTGGATTTCTCCGCACCAGTCATTTCGCTGGATTGCTTTTTATTTACCTTATCTTCTTTCAGTGAAAAGACGGTATAAAAGCGCTCAGTTCCTTCTTTATCTCTTTTCTCTACATAGCCTCTTTTCAGAATGGTGGAAATAGTAGGGGCATAGGTAGAGGGGCGGCCAATTCCCAGTTCTTCCAGTTTCTTTACCAGCGAAGCTTCGGTGTATCTGGAAGGAGGACGGCTGAACCGCTCGGTGGCATTCATTTCTTTGAAGGGAAGTTGCTGACCAACCGTTAACGGCGGTAACATGCCTTCGTTGGCTTCATCCTCCAATTCATCTTCATCTTTATCTTCCCGGTACACTTTCAGAAAGCCGTCAAATTTTAATACCTCACCAGCGGCAGTGAGTTCTTCCTTATTGGTGGAGATTTCAATTTTAGCAGTGGTCTTTTCCAGTTCGGCATCAGCCATCTGACAGGCCATGGTTCTTTTCCAGATCAGCTCATATAGTCTTGCCCATTCCGGTTCAGGAACTGAGGAATTACTCATATAAGTAGGGCGGATGGCTTCATGGGCTTCCTGCGCACTTTCGTTCTTGTTTTTGTATTTGCGGAACTGGTGGTATTCCTCTCCGTACATGCTTTTTACCGTGTTAGTGATATCGCCCAGGGCCGTATTACTCAGGTTCACACTATCTGTACGCATATAAGTGATATAACCGTTTTCATACAATTTCTGGGCAATCAGCATGGTTCTTGACACCCCATATCCCAGTTTACGGGAGGCCTCCTGTTGCAGGGTGGAAGTAGTAAAGGGCGGGGCGGGGGAGCGCTTACCCGGACGAACCTGGATATCGGTTACCTTATAGTTGGCACCAATACATCCTTTTAAAAATGCCTCAGCATCTTCGGGGGAATTTTGTTTTTTACCCTCGGCACTAAAGGTTACATTTTTATTGGAAACATCCTTTGCAGTGAACTGTGCTTCAATCTTAAAGGTGCTGACAGAATTGAATGCATTGATTTCTCTTTCGCGTTCTGCGATCAGTCTTACAGCTACACTTT
>DAORJS010000316.1:0-3525 GCA_035439185.1 Chitinophagaceae bacterium | reverse complement strand
GCCTTGTTGGCGGCTTTATTGTATTCCTGGTTTTTGAACCAGTAACCAATCAGCAGGTAAGAGCAGAGTCCCACGCCTTCCCAGCCAATAAACATGATCACAAAATTGCCCCCCATCACCAGCAACAGCATAGAGAACACAAAGAGATTGAGATAGGCGAAGTAACGGGCAAAGTGTTCTGATTTTTCTTCATGCATGTAAGCCGTAGAGTATACATGAATCAAAAATCCAACGCCGGTAATAATCAGCAGGAACAAGGAAGAGAGCTGATCAATTTTAAATCCAAACGGAATTTTCAAATCGCCCACGCTGATAAAGTCGAAGTAATGGGCATCATGGGTATTACCGCCTTTAACCTGTAGAAACACCCAGATACTGAGGACAAATGCACCCAGGATCACGCCGGACCCGATGATGCCGGTGGCTGTTTTGGATAAATGCTTTCTGCCCAGTCCATTGATCAGAAAACCAATGAGTGGCAGAAGCGGAATCCAGTAAGCGATATTCAAAACGTTATTCATGAATCAAGTTCCAAAGCTGAAAAATAAATGCTGATAATCTTCAATTTTCTCCCGATAGCTATCGGGATTTCAATTTTCAACTAATCAGTGTTTCAACCTGTTTAAAAAATTAATATCCACTGAATGGATATTCCGGTACATCATCACAATGATGGCCAGTCCCACACTTACCTCGGCCGCTGCGACCACCATAATAAAGAATACAAATAGCTGTCCGTCGGTTCCTGCAGCGGTGGCTGCATCTGTTACAGCCGCCTTCAGGTGATGCATTTTTGAAAATGCCACCAGCAGGAGATTCACCGCATTCAGCATCAGTTCTATGCACATAAAAATGATGATGGCATTGCGGCGGGTCAACACACCCACGATCCCAATGCAAAAAAGGGCGACAGACAGTAATATATAATAATTGATCGGCATACCCCCAACCCCTTAAGGGGTGTTTTTAGAGCGTTTCACATTTGCGAAATGCTCCTGATTATTTAATATCTACCCAACAGCTTTCAGCATTTTACACCCAAGTCCCCCTTCAGGGGACAGGGGTCATTCCTTCTTCCCGATCACCACGGCACCTACCATGGCGCTCAGAAAGAGTATGCTGCTTATTTCAAATGGCACCACATAAGTGGTGAACAATTCTTTTCCAAGGTTTTTAATCAACCCGATATTACCCGCCACCACCTGGGCCTGATCATCTTTTCCACCTGCATCTTTCAGGGCAGCTACCAATACCAGCATCAGACAGCCTCCTGCCACAGCACCCGCCATCTTGATCCAACGGTTTTTCTGCGGTTCTGTTTCTTTGTTCAAATTCATCAGCATGATTACAAACAGAAAGAGAACCATGATGGCACCGGCATATACAATAATGTTGACAATCGCCAGGAACTGGGCATTGAGTAAGATATAGTGTCCGGACACGGCAAAGAAGGTCACGATCAGCCAGAGTACACTGTAAACAGGGTTCTTACTGGTGACCATCATCAGTGAACTGAATATGGCCAGTACCGTTAAAAACCCAAATAATATTTCAGTCATTCCCATTTCTCTAAACAGTTTTTGCCTCCTGGCAATGATTACATCAGGTATTAATGATTCACTTTATCACCCAACGCTTTCCGGTATGCTTCCGGTTCATTCACCGGATGCGGTATCAGTAATTCTTCTTTTTTATAGATAAATCCTTTTCTTCCGTAATTGGCGGGTGCAAAGGTCTGGGAAAGATAGATGGCATCTTTCGGACAGGCTTCTTCGCACAAGCCGCAGAATATGCAGCGGAGCATATTGATTTCATATTTGGCCGCATATTTTTCTTCCCGGTACAAATGTTCTTCACCCGGTAGTCGTTCTGCCGCTTCCATGGTGATGGCTTCAGCCGGACAAGCAACAGCACATAAACCGCAGGCGGTACAGTTTTCACGGCCTTCAGCGTCCCTGTTTAACACATGCAGCCCCCGGAATACCTTGGAAAAGCTTCTTTGCTGTTCCGGGTATTTGATGGTAGCCTTTCTTTTGAACAGGTGGCTGATGGTGATACCCATCCCCTTGAGGATATTCCAGAGATAGATGCTCTCCAGGAATGTCATCGGTTTCCTGTTCACTTCCACTGACCTGTTTGTTAAGCGCATACTCATTTTGAAAGTTTGCAAATATATGTTTTGACAGCCATCTGTTTGATTCGATCCGGTTATTCATCTTTTTTATGATGAATGGCCGAATATTTTAAATACACAAAATCAATTACCACATTGTTCCGCCCCTCCGGGGCGGTTTCGAAAAATAATCAAACACCTATCTACCGAGATTTCGCCCCGCTGGGGCGACCAAGCCCAGCCGTTTTACATCTTTTTTTTACCGTCTCTTAAAAAACAAACATCCTTCTCCCTATTTCCCACTTGCCACTCGCCTCTCGCCAATGTCTGCCGAGATTTCGCCCCGCTGGGGTGGTTAAACCCAAGCGTTATAAATTCGGTTGGTCGGTCTTTTATAATTCAACCATTTTCTCACATGCCTACCGAGCTGTTGCCCCTACGGGGCACATAAGCCCAAATGTTATTCAACCATTTTGTTGTCCATTAAAAACAGACAACCTGATCCCCATTTCCCTACTCGCCTCTACCCACTCGCTACTAGCCACTCGCCACTTGCCTATTTCTTCATCCACAATATCACTGCCGCTGTAACCAGCATATTCACCAAAGCCAGGGGTATCAGTTTCTTCCAGCCCAGGTTCATCAGCTGGTCGTAACGGAACCTGGGTATGGTCCAGCGGATCCAGAGGAATACAAACAGGAAGAAAGATATTTTGGCCATGAATACGCTGAAACTGATCAGCGTCATCCAGAAAGAGCTTAATCCCCAACTGGCTTCATTGACAAATGGAATATCATAGCCTCCCCAGAACACTGTGACCATTACCGCACTGCTGATAAACATATTGATATACTCAGCAAAAAGATAAAAGCCCAGTTTCATGGATGAGTATTCCTGGTGATAACCAAAGTTCAATTCGTTTTCGGCCTCGGGTAAATCGAAGGGTGTCCGGTTACATTCTGCGAGGGCACAGATAAAAAAGATGACAAAGCCCAGCGGCTGATAAATAATATGCCAGCCATGTTCAACCTGGTTAGCCACAATCGCACTCATTTTCAGAGAGCCGGTCATGAAGAGTACTGCTATCAGGGCCAGTCCCATCGGTAATTCATAAGAAACCATCTGGGATGCCCCACGGATAGCGGCCATCAATGAGAATTTGTTATTGGAGGCCCAACCACCAATCATGATCCCATATACCCCCACACTCACAATACCAAATACCAGCAGGATACCCATGTCCACATCGGCCACCTGCATGTTGATGACATTTCCACCCTTGGTTACAAATGGAGCAGCCCAGGGAATCACCGTGCTGGTAAGCAGGGCCGTGATCATGGCCAATGCCGGACCCAGAATAAATAAGAATTTATTGGAAGCCAGTGGAATGATCTCTTCTTTGAAAAAGAGT
>DAORJS010000315.1:0-3525 GCA_035439185.1 Chitinophagaceae bacterium | reverse complement strand
TCTTTTTAAACTCCGCAGCAAAATTTTTACTCCAGTTCTGACTACCACATTCCCAGCTATCGAGATGAAATACTTTGATGACTTGTTTTGCCAGTACGGGATCGGTTGCTGTATAAAATTTCCCAAACCAGTTATTGAATTGAAGCGTGGCAGCGGCGGTACTGAATTTGTCACATTCCAGTCCCTTTCCCCCTCCACCCGTGGCATTGACAGATCCGGTGGATGTATGACCAATCCGTACAATCACCCAGTTTCGCTTATCGGGTGCGGTCCAGTGCAGTCTTCCTTCCTTATCCAGTTTAGATGTGAGGTTGATGATATTTTTTAAAGGAACTGCATCTTCACTCCCAACTTCATTGGTTGTAGTCGCAGGGGCCAGCCGCCAGATACTTCCATTCTTGCCCTGGTAATGACTGATTAACGGTTCATCGCTGATATAAATGCCCTGTACCCTTAAGGCTGTTTTCCATTTGGCCGCATCAAGGTCTTCACTACCGGGTTCGGTTCCTTCTTTCTGCCAGACAAAACGGATATGTTTGGCAGTGAACTTTTTTACAGCATGGGTATAGGGTTCATCCCAGTCTTGCCAGCCATGTCTTGGAGGTAATAAGGTATCCACCGGCGTGAAATGAATCCCATCCTCACTTTGCTGGATGATGAAGCGTTGTGACTGGTAAGCGTTGTTTTGTTTTTTGATTTCAATCTGACGGATCGTCACCGGTGCAGGATAACTGTATTGTATCCAGCAATTGCTATCGGCCCTGAAAGTCTGTTTGGCATCGCGTTGATAAAGAAAAGAAGCATCGGTGCCGTTGCTGGTACTCACTTCCGGACGAAAACCGCGGGCAATTATTTCATTATTATAATTCGCCGGATAGGCATAGACGGCAATATCCTTGTAATAATTTTCCTTGAAGGCTGGCATGGGTAATACCAATGGAGATTGATCAGCCGATGTAACCATCACTTTTGACCAGCTGAGTTTTTGCATACTCATGTCCGGTTTGATCCAGGGACCACCGCCAAGGGCAAAGCCATCACTGTAATGAACACCAATTTCCAGTTGCAGGCGTTTGGCTTCCTGGAGAGCGAATTTCACCATCTCCCAGAAAGCGGGAGTCAATTGACGGACCTGTGGCTGAAAGGGAATCTTTGAGTTGGTATCTTTAATCGGCATGAGGTAGGCACCACCGATACCCACTTCTTTCATCGCTTCCAGATCGGCGGTGATTCCTTCCTTTGAAACAGCCCCATGTAACCAATACCAGAAGACCCAGGGTTTAGCGGCTGCGTTGGGTTGATAAAATGCTTTCTCAACCGGGTCCTTATATTGTACAACCTGTGCCTCAGTACTTGTACTCAGCAGGACTATCAGCAGGTATGTAAAGCAATAACGTTTCAATATAAATAATATATCCCTGTTCAGGTTTCTATTTCAAATCCTTTGATGTAGCCACCGCAATACCCCTGGTATCTTTTTTATCTACGGCACAGTAAAAATGATAGACCACGCCTTTCCATTTTACCACAAAGGGTTTGTGTGCATATTTGGCATCATAGGGTTCGGAGGAGCGGATCAGGTCCTCTCCTTCCCAATCGGTCCAGTTCACCAGATCATAGCTGCAGGCAAAACGGTTGAAGGCTTCATTCTTTCTGTTCTCCCAGAAAGCGCCAAAATAAAACATCACCCAGGTATTTCCGATTTTCTGGATCATGGGATCGCCGGTGATACCGATTTTATGATGCACCACCGGATCGGTATTGTATCTTTTCCAGCTGATCATATCATCACTTACGGCCATGCCGATTCTTTCGAACCAGCGCCATTTGGGGGTATTGTTGCTGGTATCGCCGTTGGCATTGTAATACATGACGAACTGATGTCCTAAAGTCCTGTCATTGTCCCAGATCACGGTGCTTTTGTATAATTTTTTGTTTTCCCACCAGCGTACAGTTGAGTCTTTTGCTGTCAGCACCGGTTGTGGTTTACGGTACCATTCTCTTCCACGGCTGAGGTTGCCATAAGAATAAGCAATCCCGATACTGAGATCACCGGTTTCATACCCGGTTTCCCTGCCACCGATATAACTCATCCAGCGATTTTTCCGGAACTGTCTTAATCCGTAAGTGCCGCCCCATTCATGATCCTGTAAAGCGATATAGCCGGCACGCTGACTGGCATCCCATTCACTGGCGTTTTTGCCCTTGCTGGTATCACCAAATGATAAAATACGGCCGAGGGTGGTCCAATGGAGGAGGTCCTTGCTTTTGGCGATCCAGGTTTCATAGCCGCGGCCATCGAATACGATATAAGTCATGTACCATTTTTTGCCCTGGCGGAATACAGAAGGGCAATCATATTTTTTGGTACTGTCGGGAGGGGTGAGGACCATACCGTATTTGTAAGGAGTTTTTACTTCATTGTAAATTTCCTGCATGCGGGCAGGGGGAACGGATTGCTGGGCATGGGTGGATCCGATAATGAAAAGAGAGAAGAAGAGGATGGAGAGATAGATATTTGATGTTCTATTTATCATTACTCAGGATTAAGTGAAAATAATATTTAACCGCGAAGAAACGAGGACGCAAAGGTTACGCAAAGAGTGACTTCCTTTTGCGCTTCTTTGCCCCTTGGCGTCTTAGCGGTTAAACCTCTCTGCGAAACTCATTTCCTCTGTTCTCTGCGGTGAAAAAATACAGTTTCACGCTCGAAGAGTCCTTTGGACAAAGACGTTAAGGAGCAAAGACGCAACAATCAATCTCCGCGAAACTCATTTTCTCTGTTCTCTGCAGTGAAAGAATACAGTTTCACGCAAAGACGCTAAGGAGCAAAGGCGCAAATAAAGGTCACTTTTTACCGCTGCGTCCTCTGCGTCTCTGCGGTAAAAAATCAATACTTAATTTCCCTTGCCCTTACCCCCGGGCTTTTAACCTTCCCATCCACTGGTACCAGATAAAAAGAATACTGATAATCCCCTGCCTTAATCTGGTACTGCTCCATCGGTGCAGCCACTTCGCTCCAGCTATCATTACCACCCACTCCCATTTGCAGCAGGTCAATATTCACGGTGATATATCCGGCTTCTTTAAGTTCGTTAGTGTGTTTGGCCCTGGCAATATTTTCTTTTGAATAGGGCCAGGCACTCATACTCAGCAGGCTGTCTGCCACGATCAATAATCCTTCTTTTGTTTTTGTATCACGCAGCGACATCCAGCGTATATCCGTTCTGTTGGCATATTCCTGTGGCACTACATAGGATTCAGCAAATTTACTGATATCCTGCCGGTACCAACCCGCATTCATGCCGAAACGACGATCGGAATAATTTTCAAGAGGACCAAGTCCGAAGTATTCTATCTCACTGAATGCTTTGTCTATCCCGATCTGCATTCCGATTCGGGGAATATTGGGCAGGGACGGATTAGCTTTTAGCAGGTATTCCATTTTCAGTGTACCATCTGCGCTGAAGATATAATGAAGACGAAGCTGGACACTGTCTTTCAGCATGGAATAGTCCGCAACGA